>JBDHQH010000045.1:0-26514 GCA_039806935.1 Verrucomicrobiota bacterium | reverse complement strand
GGGATATTTTCGTACCGCTCTCTTGCCGAATCCTTGATGCGCATCGGCAAAATTAAAACACTGGCATCCCCTAGGGAGCAAAATCCGGGCGTAATCCCGAGGTTTTCCCAAGGATTTGAACCTCACTGTTTGAACCCGCGTATCCATTGGTGATGCCGTTCACCGCACCGACCGCCAGGATGTTCTTAGCGGATGCCTGCTCCGTGAGCGTGTCATAACCGCCAGCATCTCCATCGTTCGGGCGGCTCGCGGCCGAGACGATGGTAACGCCATTCGAGAACGTATAGTAGCCAAACGAGGGCGAGTAGATTGGCACTCCAGCAGAACCCCGTTCGTTGGCTGCTGGCCATACCGGCAAGTACCCCGGAGCGTTGTTCGCGATTTGGTCGATTGTCTGAGATGCGCCGCTGTAAAACCCAAACAAGCAGCTCTGGTTTGGGTTCACCACGATGTCTCCCCTCCAGACCATGTAAATTGTGCCTCCGATGCTGGCGTAACCCCGACCGGCTTGATTGCCGTAAGAATGGTTGGAAACGCGGAACGCATTTGTGGAGACCGCACCCGGCATTTCCACAAAATCATCGATGTAATCCGCCGCGAGAATTCTCCCACGGTGGGCTATGCCCCGAGCGCGGTTGATGACCCCGTACGCCGCCAGCGTGCCCGAGACATGAGTCGGGTGGTCGTTTGTTCCCAAGGCGCTCGGGCCGTCGATGTCGGTCACTCGAAAGCCGTTGGTTGAAAACTCGCGATGGCTGACACGAACGTCTCCGCCGTCCCACAGGCCGATAGCCACGTTCGTCCCGGTGAGGTTGAAGCCTGTGCTTCCGCCGGGCCAAAGCTCATTCGAACCGACCGTGTCCACCGCCACGCCAAATGCCCGCATTGCTTTGCACGCGGCAGAGGTCGCCGTTCAGGGAAACATCCAGCCGTGGGTGGAGGAAGCGGCGTTCATCGCTGCCCGACTGAGGGAGGAGGCGTTCTGAGCCAACCGGCGGGGACCCTGGGCGCGGAGATGAAATAATGGCCGTTGCTGGAAACGAGGGTGAGGCGCTGGCGTGGATGGAAGAGAATGTTCTGCTGGATGATTTCAACGCTGGCGGAGTTCACCCCGGTCACGATGCCGACATGGCCGTAAGTGGTGTCGGTGAATACTACCAGATCGTCGGGACGCGGCTTTTCGGTTGAGCCGTTGTGGTACTGAAGGAGGCCGCGCTTGGGGTTCATCGCGCCGTCGGGGAGTGACTTGTCAAAGAAGGCTTTTGCGTGGCCCATGACGTCGGGCATTTTGTGGTGTTTGGCTTCGTGGAAGAAGCGTTTGATGAACTCGACGCACTGCCATTTCTGGCCGTAGTAGTAGCCGTCCTGGGCGTAGTGCTTGCCGTAGCTACGGAAGAAGAGGATGCCATTGTCGTAAACCGGGACGCCACGGTAGGTGTCGAGGACTTTGCCGAGCTTGGCGTTGTTCCAGATGAGCAGGGCGGCAATGGCGCCCGCCGCGAAGGCAAAAAGGATCGAGAGATTGCGCAGGCGGCGGGTCATGGAGTCGGCGGCTCGACCGAGCGCAACGCCGCCGCCAGCCTGGCCAGATGCCGCGGCAAGGTGTAGTGCCGCTCAAAGCGCTCGCGCATTTGCTCGAACGGGTCGTCCGACATCGCCTCGATCAGGGCGTCGGCAATCTGGCCCGGACTGCGCGCGTCCACCAGGCGGCCCGCATTCTCGGGCAACACCTCCGGCAGGGCGCCGCAGCGAGTGGTGACCACCGGCAAACCAAACGCCATGGCCTCGGCCAACACCAGCCCGAAGCTCTCAAGATGGCTGGGAAAAAGAAAGCAATCGGCTTGCTCGAACAACTCGCGCTTCAGCTCCCCCGCCGCAAACCCGACGTACTCCACCGCCTCCTCGGCCCCCGCGCGCGCCTGTTTAAACGCCTCGACCTCGGGCTGGCTGACAAACGTCCCCGCCACCCGCAACCGCAAAAGGATCGGAGAATTAACGTCGGCCAGGCGTCGGCGAGCTTGCAGCGCCCCTTCCACCGCCTCAAACAGACCTTTGCTGCGGGTGCAGTGCCCGAGGAAAAGCACGTTGAAAATCCGACCCTCCGCTCCGATGCCGCCGCCAACGCCCTCCTCCGGAACTCCGTTGCCAGACATCAGCGCGCGCCGCGCCGCCACCCGGGCCCGGCGCCGGGGCAGGATCCGAGCCGCGAATTCCGGACAGGGATCCGGGATGCCGTTGCCAACGATGGCAACTCGTTGCGGCAGCAGTTTCTCGGCGTCGCCCCGTCCGTAGTCCGACAGCACAATACTTAAATCCGCCTGCTTCATCAGGCGGTAGGTCAGCGCCCGGGTTCGAATCGGTGAGGTGGTCTCGAGCCATTTTGCCAGGCCCGAGCTATGCCAGTGTAGCACCAACTTGTCGAAAAACGGCCGGCACGCCGCCAGCACCAGCCAGTCACGAAACAAAGCCGATTGTTTGCCCGGCGCCGGGACGTAATACAGGATCCTTACCCCGTGGCGATAACGGCACCAGATCGCCTGCAGGCAATACCAAATCATCAACAGCAATTTGCTGAGGCGAACGTCCCCGATTTCCTCCAACCGGCGCGAAACACGCGCGTTGACATGGTAGCAATGAATGTCCTCGACCGCCGCGGGAGACCCCTCCCACCCCGAGCGCCTCCGCGTCCGATGATCCCCGCCAAAGCCCGCCAGCATCACTTGGACCATGTAGCTTTGTCCGTGATGCGGCGGCGGCGTATGCGCAAAAACCAGCAGCTTCATTCCTCAGGAGGCAGTTTGCTGCCGCCAGCCTAGGAACATTCGAGGGGAGAATCGAGCTTGAAATTCTTCCGCGGAACCCTCCGGGAAACATTCGCCGGTAGTTGGCGTTAAAAAGCCCGCTCGGCGCGCCGCGATGGCAGGCTTTCCCGCCGCCAGGAATTTATTTCGCCGCTTTGCGGTCCTGGCCAGATAACGACTTGAGAAAGGCTTCGAGGGCGGTGACTTCGTCCTCGGGCAATTCTTTGCCGAGCTGCAGATAGGCCATCTGCTTGATCGCCGTCCGGAGATCCGCCACCTGGCCATCGTGAAAGTAAGGCCACGTCAGCGCCACGTTGCGCAACGATGGCACTTTGAACCGGTACTCGTCCCATTCCTCCTCGGTCACCTTGATCCGGCCCACATCGTTCGTGTTGGCGTAAGGATGAATCAGGCCGATTTTTTGGTACATGTTTCCGCCGATCGCCGGGCCGACATGACATGTGGTGCAGCCCACGGTCAGAAACAAGTGCGCCCCCCGCAATTCCACCGAACTCAAGGCCTGGTCATCCCCCTTTAAGAAACGGTCGAACCGGTCGCGAGTGATCAGGGTGCGCTCGAAGGCGCCCACCGCCCGCGCAAAGTTATCGTACGTCACCGGCGCGGAGTCCTCCGGAAAGGCCGCCTGGAAGAGCTTGGGGTATTCCTTGTCCGCTCCCAGGCGCTTGAGCACCTCGGCTTCATCAGCCATGGCCATTTCGACGGGATTCAGCACCGGCCCCTTGGCCTGCTCCTCCAAAGTCTTGGCCCGCCCATCCCAGAACTGCGAAAAATGGAATCCCGCGTTCAAAGTCGTGGGCGAATTGCGCTCTCCCCGCTGACCGTGCGTCCCCGGCGAGGTTGGCTCGTTATCGACCCCCGCCCGCCCGCCATCGATCCGATGGCAGTCGTTGCACGACATCTTCTGGTTCGACGAAATCCGCTTCTCGAAATAGAGCTTCTCCCCGAGGCTGATCATGGCCGGCGTGTCCTTGTCGGCGCCGGGCATTTTCTCCGGCAGCGGTTCCAGCGTTTGTTTCGCCAGCGCGCGAATGGCCGAGGCGTCCGGCGTCGGCTCCGCCAGCGCCAGGGAGGTGATCCCGACGAGCGCGACGGTCAACAGCGAGAGGATGCGGGTCGCTTTCATGGTCATAAAATCCATCGCGAAACGATTAGCCCAAAAAGCGATGCAATGCAATTCATATTAGCTAATATAAACGCATGGTTCATGCGTTCTACATCAAAGGACCGCTGGTTCCGAAGCCGTCGTGATCCGTGCGAGCCGGCCGGTCCCCATCCCCGCGGCGTCCCGCCGGCCAGCTTACTCCTTTTTGGCGGCCTTTACCTCGAGATGCAACTCCCGCAATTGCCGCGGCGAAACCGGCGTGGGCGAGTCGGTCATCAGACAGGCGCCCTTGGCCGTCTTGGGAAACGCGATCACGTCCCGAATGCTGGGGGTGCCGCAGAGGATGGCCGTGAGCCGGTCAAATCCCAACGCGATGCCGCCGTGGGGCGGCGCGCCGTATTTGAAGGCCTCGAGCAGATACCCAAAGCGCAATTGCGTCTCCTCGGGCGGGATCCGCAGCACCTCCTCAAACACCAGTTTTTGCAACTGCGGCTGATGAATGCGGATGCTGCCGCCGCCCAGTTCCACCCCGTTTACCACGATGTCGTAATGCTGGCCGCGGACCTTGCGCGGATCGGTCTGGAGCAGCGGAATATCCTCGGCCACCGGCGCGGTGAACGGATGATGGGAGGAATACCAGCGGTTTTGCTCCTTGTCGAAGCTCAGCAAGGGAAAGTCCACCACCCAGAGAAAATCGAACCGGTTGGACGGAATCTCCAGTTTCCCCAGGGCCTTAAGCGCATCGGCGCAGTAGAGCCGGATTTTGCCCAGGATTTCGCAGGCGGCCAGCCATTGGTCGGCAGCGAATAACACCAGATCCCCCTCGGCCAGCCCGAGTTTCCGGGCCAGGGCGTCCTTCTCCGCCGGGCTGAAGAATTTCACGATGGGCGACTTCCATTCGCCGCCTTCGATCTTGATGAACGCCAGGCCCTTGGCGCCCAGGCTTTTGGCCAGCTCGGTCATTCCGTCGATCTGGCCCTGGGTGGCGCAGGCCAGGCCCCGGGCGTTGATCGCCTTCACTACGCCCTGGTTGGCGGCGGCGCTGCTGAACACCTTGAAGCCGCTGCCGCGGAACTCCTCCGTGAAATCCACCAGCTCCATGCCACAGCGGGTATCGGGTTTATCGCTGCCGAAACGATCCATGGCCTCCTTGAACGAGAGGCGTTTGAAGGGCGTCGGCACCTCCACCTCCAGCGCCACCTTCCAAATCCGCCGCAACAGACCCTCAATCAACGCGTAGATGTCCTCGCGATCAATAAAGGACATTTCGAGATCCACCTGCGTAAACTCGAGTTGCCGGTCGGCCCGCTGGTCCTCATCCCGGAAGCAGCGGGCGAGTTGGTAGTAGCGCTCGATTCCGCTGACCATCAGAATTTGTTTGAACTGCTGCGGGGATTGCGGCAGGGCGTAAAAAGTCCCGGGCTCGCGCCGGTTCGGCACGAGAAATTCCCGGGCGCCCTCCGGGGTGCTCTTGAACAGCAGCGGCGTCTCGACCTCGAGGAAACCCTGGTCGTCCAGGAACCGCCGGGTGGCGGCGGCCACTTGGCTGCGCAGGCGCAGATGGTGGAGCATCTCGGGCCGGCGCAAATCCAGGTAACGATGCTTGAGGCGCAATTCCTCGTTCACCTTGCCCGCCGCCTCCGGATCATCCACGGGAAACGGCAACACCTCGGCTTGGTTCAACAATTCGAAACCCTCCGCCAGCACCTCGATTTCGCCAGTCGGGATTTTCGGGTTATTGGTGCCGGTCGGGCGCAGGCGCACTTTTCCGGCGACGCTCACCACGCATTCAGCGCGCAGCGCCGCCGCCCCTTCGAAGATCTCGCGGGGCAGGCTCGAGGGATCAAACACCGTCTGGGTGCGGCCCTCCCGGTCGCGGATGTCGATGAAAATCACCCCGCCCAGGTCGCGCCGGGAATGGACCCAGCCCTCGAGGGTGACGGTTTGCCCGATATGCGACGGGCGCAGTTCGTTGCAGTGGTGCGTTCGTTTCATTTCACTCGCGGCGGGGGCCGGACGGCGCCCGTCTAAAAAGCGAGGGCGCATGGTGCCGCGAGGAGCGGCTGATTTCAAAGCTATTTTTAATTCCGGACGAACCCAGGCCGGCCGGCCCGTTTCCCGCTTGCCACGTTCAGAACCCCGTTGCAGGATGCGCGCATGACATCAATCCAGCCTGAAATTTTGCCGCCCGCCGGTCCCGAGCGAATTTCCCGGCGCGCGGCGCTGGCGCGCGGCGCCACCTTCGCGGCCGCGCTGTATTTGCCCTCCGGGCGGGCCGCGGAAACCCGGCGCACGGTGGTCGTCTGGTCCGAGGGCACCGCCAATGTGGATGCCGCCTCGAAAAAGGTTTATCCCGAGGATATTAACACCGCCATTGCCGAAGGGCTCGAACCTTTGCGCGCGGAAGGCTGGGAAATCATCAAAGCCAGCTTGAATCAACCGGCCCAGGGGCTCCCGGTGGAATTGCTCCAGCGGACCTCGGTGCTGATCTGGTGGGGCCACAAACGGCACGGCCAGGTGACGGAGGAACTGGTCGATCGCATCGAACAACGGGTCAAGGAAGGCAAACTCGGATTCCTCGCCACCCATTCGGCTCATTTCGCCAAACCTTTCAAACGCCTGATGGGCACGGCCTGCTCATGGCGCGAATACGTGGCTGACGGCACCTCGGTGGAGGTGATCGTGAAGTTGCCCGATCATCCCATTTGCCAGGGCGTCGAGAATTTCAGACTGCCCCGGATCGAGCGTTACGGAGAACCGTTCGCGGTGCCCGCTCCCGAGGCAGTGCCGCTGGACGGTCGCTACACCAAACCGAACGGCCAGACCGCTCCCGGACGCATGGGCCTCTGCTGGACGGTGGGCAAGGGAAAGGTCTTCTACTTCACCCCCGGCCACGAAACCTACGACGATTATTTTCGACCGGAAGTGCGCCGGATTTTCCGCAATGCCGTTCAGTGGGCCGCGCCCCAAGCGGCCTGACCGGCTGGATTAACGGTCCCGCCCGGCGGCGGCCCGCGAGAAGGCAACGCCCTCGATCTCGACCAGCAATTCCGGCCGGCAAATGTCCGCCACCGCGTAGATCGCCGGCACGCCGGGAAAACGGCGGTCGCAGATCGCCCGACAGCGGGCAAAATCGTCCTCGTGTTTCACATACACGCGGATCTTCGCCAGATCCCCCAAACCGGCGGAAACCGGAGGCAGCCCGTGCAATCGAAAATTTCGCGGCGCCAGCAACTCGGCGATGTTATCGATGGTCTGCTCGGTCTGCCGCTCGACGTCGCCCGGATGCCGCGACTCGGAGTGCAGAATGCTCGCCGTGCCGGAAATCCAGGTGGTGACCTGCCCGCCCACCGCCAGGGCGATGGCCCGCGAGAATTTGGGACTTTGCGGTGAATGCCGCGGCGGATAGGCGTAGGCGGGAGTTTGCCGCGGATTCTCCAGGGTGGCCAGGATCACGTCGGTCCGCGCAGTCTGTAAACTGAGGCAACTGCCCGCGACCGAGTGTCCCTGCATGCCAATTCCCGTGCTGGCCGGGTAAATCCCCTGAGGAATGTTCGCCGCGGCAAGGGCGGAGCAAAACGGAATCGCCCGGTAAAAATCGGTGCGGGCCCGGTTAAGTTCCTTATAGCGCTGGGTCGCGCCCTCGGGCTCGATGATCGAGCCCATGAAAAACCAGGTGCGCACCACATGTTGATAGGCGCTGCCGGCCTGCTCCAGGGCCGCGGCGAGCGTCTCGAGCGCTTCCCGAGTGGACGCATACCCGCCCGGCGCCGGTGAATCCACTCCGCCGCAGTGGACCCAGCGCATTCCCTCGTACGCGCTTTCGACGGCGTGGGGACCGCGGCGGACGACCGTCAACCCCGGCCCGCCAATTGCCCAGGCTTCCAGCGCGATCGCCGCTCCACCGCACGGCGGCTGCAGCACATAGGTCTTCACCGGCAACGGGAACCTCTCCTCCAACCACTCCCCGACGCTCCGCCGGTCCGCGGCCGCCCGCAAAAAAACCGTCATATTCGTCAGCGCCATGGCCGTTTCCTGTTCCACGAGAATGCGCTCCAGTGTGGCGCACAACTCGAACGTCTGCTCTCGCAGCCCACCATGGCTGGCCGGACGCAGCGCCGCGACCACCCGGCGAATGCCGCCCCTCTGGATGGCCGAGTATTCCGCCGGACGAGAACTCTGATCGTCACGCCGGTCCGCGAGCCGGGCCGAGTCGGGCCGGCTCAACGGCCATCGCGAAAACTCGTTGCTTTGAACGGGCGAACCGGAGGTGCTGGCGGTCATAAAAATCCACAACGCTGGCGAGGCTGGCAGGAAACGAGCCGCCCGCCAAGCCATTGCCGAGGATTCAGACACTTCGACCCGACAAAAGGTTGCAAACTTTTCGCCGGCGACGTCAAAAGCTCAAATAACCGTATTGTGGGGAATGGCGGCGTTTTTGGGAATGATCACAATCCCGTCCCGGATGTAACAAAGCGGCAGATCCAACTTGTCCGGCTTTCCGGCGGGCGAGATGATCACATTGTCCCCAATGCGCGCGTTCTTATCGACGATGGCATTTTCGATTCGGCAATTGGCGCCGACGCCGATGCGCGGCAACCCGGCCCGCTCGTGCTCCTCGATGGACTCGCGAGATTCGTAATAGTCGCTGCCCAGAAGCACCGTGCGGTTGAGCATGGTCCCCGGGCCGACGATGCACCGCAAGCCGACGATGCTGTGACGGATGCTGGCGCGGTTGAGGATGCAGCCGTCGGAGATGATGGCGTGATCGATGGCGGCGCCGTTGATTTTCGAGCCGGGCAAAAAACGTGGTCGGCTGAAAATCGGGGCGCTCATGTCGAAGAAGTTGAACCGCGGCAGTTCGTTCGTGAGATCCAGGTTGGCTTCAAAGAAGGCCCGGATGGTGCCCACGTCCTCCCAGTACCCCTGGAAGACGTAGGAAAAGACCTTCGACTCCCGGATCGCCTGCGGAATAATGTGTTTTCCGAAATCGATCAGGTCATTGTCCAACAACTCGAAGATCACCTCGCGTTTGAACACGTAAATTCCCATGGAAGCCAAAAACTTCTCGCCTTCGCCCTCGATGCCCAGAGAGGGGTACCAGGCGGGATCAAGCTTGTAGGGATCCTGCGCGGCGGGTTCCTGCGGTTTCTCGATGAAATTGGTGATCCGCCGCGAGGCGTCCATCTGCATGATCCCGAGCGCCGGCACCTCGGCGCGGCTTACGGGTATCGTGGCGAGAGTGATGTCCGCCTCCGTCTCCACATGTTGCTGAATGATGCTCCGATAGTTCATCCGGTAGAGCTGATCCCCGCTCAGAATCAGCAGGTGATCCCAATCATGATTGCGGAAATGGATTTTGTTCTTTCGCACCGCGTCCGCGGTCCCCTGGTACCACGAGGTGTTGGAAAACGTCTGTTCCGCGGCCAGAATCTCGACAAACCCGCCCGAGAAATGATCAAACTTATACGACTGGGAAATATGCCGGTGCAGCGAAGCGGAGTTGAACTGCGTTAAAATATAAATGCGGCGCAAACCCGAGTTGATGCAGTTCGAGATCGGCACGTCCACCAGGCGGTACTTGCCGCCCAACGGCACGGCGGGCTTGGCTCGTTCTTTCGTGAGCGGAAAGAGCCGCGTCCCCTGCCCTCCGCCCATGATGACAGAAAGCACGTTGCTGGTGTTCAGACTTTGTCGGCCAGTTTGTGAGACCATAGGGCTTCGGCGGTTGATGACTTGCGCCTCTTTATAGCCTCTGCGGGGGGAAACGCAAGGCTTTCGAAACGCTTTACATTCCAATTTTTTGGAACGTCAGCCGCCTCCTGGCCCCGCTTGCGGCTGGCGCGCCGCCACGCAAAATAGTGTTGCTTTGACCGCCAGCGCCGGAAAAAGTGGAAAGCGATCTGACGAGCCATGATTTAAGGGCTGATTTGAACTCCTCGGGTGGCGCCGAAATGGGCGGCCTCCCGGGGGCGCTTTTGTCATCACAAGCCATGACCACCTGCATTCAGGCCAATACCGATGGGAAACTGCACCCCGCGTCCAGGCCAAGCCTCTCGCCGCTCAATCGCGGCTTTCTATACGGCGACGCCATTTACGAAGTCTGGCGCACTTATGACGGCATTTTGCACGGTTGGGACGAGCATTGGGCGCGCCTCACAGCCTCCGCGCGCGCCACGGGAATTTCCCTGCCCCTCGCCCAGCCGGAGATGTTCAAGGAAATCAAGCGAACCGCCGCCGCTTTCCGCCGCAATTCCGGCCAATACTCCGAGCTCTATATTCGCCTGCAAATTAGCCGGGGGGCGGGCCCCATCGGCTTGCATCCCGCCCTGGCCGGCCGCTCCAGCTACGTCCTCCTTGTGCAGGCTCTTAAAACTCCCACGGCGGAGCAACTCTCCCGCGGCCTCAAACTCGCCCTGGCCTCCTCCCTGCGCCGCAATCACCCCTCGACCCTGAACCCAGCCTGGAAAACCGGCAACTATTTGAACAACATTCTCTGCCTGAGCGAAGCTGTCGCGGCCGGGGCCGAGGAGGTGCTCATGACCAACCTGAGCGGCGAAATTTCCGAATCCTCCGTTTCCAATATCTTTTTTGTCCGCGACGGGGTGTTATTCACCCCGCCGCTCGCCGCCGGTCTGCTGGCCGGCATCACCCGCGCCTCGGTGCTCGGCCCGGTGGCGCGGCTCGCGGGCATTACCGCCCGCGAAGCGGTGGTGCGCCCCGAGGATTTAAGCTCATTTTGCGAATGTTTCATCACCAGCACCACCAAGGAGATTCATCCGGTGAACGCAATCAATGAAATCCGTTTTGACGTCCACGCCGCTCCGGTGACCGCCAGGTTGCAGGCGGCCTTCCGGGAATACATTCTCGACTGCGGGCGGCGCCACCGCCAGCTCCGGATTCTCACCCGCCCCCGGGAGGCGCCTTCGGAATGAGAGCGCCGCATCCGGGGTGTTTTGGCTTCCTGACCTTGCTCCTGGCCGCCTCCCTCTCCATGTCCGCCCAAACTTCCGCCACCCGCCCGCGCGCCCGCGAGGCCGGCATCATCATCGGCTCCCTTCCTCCCGGGCCGCTCAACGCCATTACCGACGTCGCCGGCGTGCGAGTGGGCCACGCCACGTTGCATGAGGGCGCCCGCGTCCACACCGGCGTCACCGCGATCTTTCCCCATGAGGGAAATGTCTTCCGCGATCGAGTGCCCGCCGCGATCTTCGCCGCCAACGGTTTCGGCAAGCTGACCGGGGTGACTCAAATCAAGGAACTGGGCGAGTTGGAAACGCCGGTGCTTCTCACCGGGACACTCTCGGTCTGGCGCGCCGCCGACGCCATGGTGACCTGGCTGCTCGCTCAACCCGAGATGCAGGACGTCCGTTCTCTCAACCCGGTCGTCGGCGAAACCAACGACGGACTTCTTAACGACATACGCTCCCGCCCGATTCGTCCAGAGCAGGTCAGCCAGGCCCTGGAAAGCGCCCGCTCCGGTCCGGTCGAGGAAGGTTCGGTCGGCGCTGGCGCCGGCACGGTCGCCTTCGGCTGGAAAGGCGGCGTCGGCACCAGCTCCCGGCGCCTCCCGGCCGCGGCCGGCGGCTATACGGTGGGCGTCCTGGTGCAAAGCAATTTCGGCGGTGAATTGACCATCGCCGGCGTTCAAGTGGGCGCCGCATTGGCGCGGCCCCAGACCGCGGGCTCGGGGGATGGCAGCATTATGATCATCGTGGCGACCGACGCGCCGCTGGGATCGCGCAATCTCGAACGTCTCGCCGCTCGCGCCATGGTGGGACTGGCGAGGACCGGTTCCAGCATGTCCAACGGATCGGGCGATTACGCCATCGCGTTCTCCACCGCCCGCGAATGCCGACGGCGTTTTAATGCCCCCGCGCATCAGGTAAAGGAACTGGCCAATTCCGAGCTGTCGCCGCTCTTTAAAGCCGTGGCCGACGCCACCGAGGAATCAATCTACAACTCGTTGTTCAAAGCCGCCCCCGTCCAAGGTTTCCGGGCCTCGATCGAGGCCCTGCCCCTCGAGCCCGTGCTGCAACTCCTGCGGCGCGCCGGCGTGATCCAGCCAGCCACTCCCCGACCGGATCGCGAGCTCCCGCGCTAACCGGCGGTTGCGCGAAGGCTAGGCTGTTTTCCGCGGCCCAAGCAGGGTTTTTGCGCGTTGGACGCCGCCCTTGCCCCTCTTATGGTGAGATCACCCTGATCTGCGGACCGGGGCGAAAACCAAGCAAAAGGAGAGAACAGAAATCTGTATGAAAAAATTAATCTTGCTGGTCGGCGCGGCGCTCGCCCTGGCGGCCTGCAGTCAGAACCAGGGCGGGGCGGGAACCGAGACCGGCGCCGGCGCGGGTGGCGCGTCCGGCATGGAAAGCAGCACCAGCAACCAGCTCGGCAATCCGAATGCGAACGAACAACAACCAGGCGCGGCGAACCAGGGCGGCGCCACCTCGGCCGGCGGAGCGGGCGCGGGAGCCGCCAGTTCCCATTCCGACTCGCTATCCAGCACCAACGGAGCCATCGGCGGAGCGGGCGCGGCGAATAGCGGCGCGAATACCAACGACAACTCCGGCGCCAGCCATCCGTAATCGGCTTATTCAAGACGCCAGGGAACTCTCGCGGGGCGCGGACGACCACCCGCGCCTCGCGGGATTCACCGTTGATCCACGGCGAATTCCGCCGCCAGGATCACTCGGAGGAGATCAGTTTTTCCCAGAGTTTGTCGCTGAGGATCACCTTTTGCAGAAAATCGGCGTCGTTGGCGCTCGGAGCGATCCCGCCGGGATCCAGCGGCAGGCGGATCTCGAAGGTAGTGCCCTGGCCCGGCTCGCTGCGGGCTTCGATGTGGCCGCCGTGATGATGCACGATGAAATAGCAGGCCATCAAGTGGATGCCATATTCGGCGGGGCTGTCGGCCCGCAACACGAAGGGATCAAACACCAGCCGGAGCGCCTCCTGCGGCAGGCCGGGGCCGTTGTCGTGGATGATTAGGCGCACCTGTCCGGAATCGGGCCCGGGGTCGGGAAGAAGCTGGGCGGAGAAGGTCACCTTGCTTCCCGCCGGGAGGCTGGCCAGTTCATCCCGCAGCATCAACTCGAACAGGCGGTTGAACTTGGGCTGATCCACCTTCAAGGCCGGCAGGGTGTCGGGCACCTGGTTGTCGATTTCGATCTGGCGGGCGGCGATCTCGCCTTGCAGCCGCGCGATGTTGTCCGCCACCACCGCCCGCAAATTCACTTGATCGGTGAACTCGAAGGCGGGCTGCTCGGAGGCGGTCCAAAGATCCTTGAGCAGGTTGTTGATTTTTTGAATCTGGGTCTGGACGTTCTGGTAGTATTCCTTCCAGAAATCGGGGTTGCGCAAGCCATGCAGATCGAGCTTTTCCTCCTCCATTTTGGCCGGGGCGAGATCCAGAAAGGTTTTCACCGCCACCAGCGAATTGCGAATATGATGGCTCAGGCCGGCGGCCAGCAAACCGAGGCTGACGATGCGATCGGCGATCATCATGTTGTGGAGCACCGACATTTTTTCCCGCAGCAACTGATCCCGCTCCCGCTGGACCATGAAGAACTCGAGGCCGCGCTTGAGGGTGGTTTCCAACTGCGGCGGATCCCACGGTTTCTCGATGTATTTGTAGATGGCGCCGGTGTTTACGGCCGCGATGGCCGCCTGCATGTCCGAGTAGGCGGTGGCGAGCATGCGGATGATGCGGGGCCGCAACTGGCGGGCGCGCTCGAGCAGCCAGACCCCTTTTTCGCCGGGCATTTGCTGGTCGGTCATCAGCAGGCCGATCTCGTCCGCGTGCGCCTCCAGCAGGGCCAGCCCGGCCCGGGCGTTGTTCGCCGTGAGAATCCGGAACTGGTCCTCGAAGGCGCGCGTGAAGTTCTTCAGCGAGGCTTCCTCGTCATCCACGTAGAGGATGGTGTGCTTCCGGTAATTGTAGAGGTGATCCATAAGCTTAATTGTTGACGGTCATTTCGCTCATGCCTTTGAGCGGGAACTCCAGGGTGAACTCGCAGAATTGGCCCGGCTCGCTGCGCGGGGTGATCTGGCCCTCGAAGTCGCGCACCATGCGGGCGCAGATGCTCAAGCCCAGGCCCATGCCTTTGCCGATTTCCTTGGTGGTGAAGAAGGGGTCGAAAATCTTGTCGAGGTGCTGGGGGGCGATGCCGGCGCCATTGTCGCGCACCACCAGAATGCTTTTATGGTGTTCCACGCGGCTTTCGATCCAGACCGTCGGCGTCTCGCCGGGAGGGAAGGTTTTCTGCTGAAGGGCGAACAGCGAATTTTGCAGCAAGTTCAACAGCACCTGGATGAGCATGTTCTTGTTGGCCCAGATGGTTTGCTGGGGCGTGAGACGGCGCTCCAATCGGGCGCCGCTCTCCTTCCACTCGTGACTGGTAAACAGCAGCGCTGAATCGACCAGGTCGGAGATTTCGACCTGCTCGCGCGCGCGGGCGTCCGGGTGCGAGTAGAGGCGCATGCGCGAGACGATGTCTTTGACCCAGCGGGTGCGCTCCTCGAGTTCACCGACGATTTCGTTGTACTCGCCCTGCCGCTCGGGGGCGAAGAACGCGCTCTTTTTGCGCAGCGCGTACAGGCCGCTGGTGAGCGCGTTGATCGGGTTGCCAATCTCGTGGATGATGCCCGCGCTCATGGTGCCGAGCGACGCCATCTTTTCGGATTGCACGAGTTGCAGTTCGGTTTCCTTCAACTGCTCGATGGTGGTTTCGAGCGTCTGGTTCTGGCGCGCCAGGCGGCGCTGGTATGTGTACAGCTCGATCAGGTTCCTGACGCGCACCTTCACCTCGGTCGTCGAGAACGGTTTGGTCATGAAATCGCTCGCCCCGGCGGCCAGACAGGCCAGTTTGGTCTCGTCATCGGCCCGCGCGGTAAGCAACACCACGGGGATATTCTTTGTGGCGGTATGGTCACGAACTTCCCGGCAGACCTGCAAACCGTCTTTTTCCGGCATCATCATATCCACCAAAATCAGATCCGGCAGGAATTGCAGCGCCTTGTCGGCCGCCTGCTGGCCGTCGATGGCTTCAATCACGTTGTATTCCTCCGCCAATTGCGATTTCACGAAACGCAGCATGTCCGGCTCATCATCCGCAACCAACACCGTGGCCCGCGCGGGGTCGCGGGAAAACTCGGCGGGGCGAAGGGATTGATGAACCGGCGCGACCGAGGGAAACAACTCGGCCCGGCGGTACAGGTTGGAAAGCCACTCCTCCGAGCTGACTGTTCCGCTGTCGTGGGCCGCGTCCGGCCCGCAATCCGGCTCCGGGGCGGGCGGCGGCTCCGCCGGCTCATACGGCAGGCGCACGGTGAAGGTGGCCCCTTGCCCCTCCTGACTGCGCGCGCCGACCTGCCCGCCCTGCGCCTCGATCAGCTCTTTGACCAGCGCCAGGCCGATGCCCACGCCCTGGTATTTTCGTTTGGCCGAGCCGTCGGCCTGCCAAAACCGGTCGAAAATGAACGGCAGGTTCTTCTCCGAAATCCCCATCCCGGTGTCCGCCACGGTGAGCACAAATTGCTCCCCGCTCCTTTCCGCGCGCACCTGGACCCGGCCCTGGGCGGGAGTGAACTTGAGCGCATTGAACACCAGGTTCAGCACCACCTTCTCGAGCTTGTCCCGGTCGGCGAGGATGTATCCCAGCGCGGGATCGACCCAGGTCTCGAGCGCCAGCCGTTTGTCATCCGCCACCTGCTGGGCCGCGCTGGCCACGGCTTTGATGAAGTCGCCGACGTGAAGCGGCTCGGGTTTGATTTCGAGCCGGCCCGACTCCAGCCGCACCAGGCTGAGCAAATCGTTGATGAGCTTCAGCAGCCGCATGCCATTGGAATGCATGGTTTGAAAAACGCCCCGGGTTTCCGGATCCGCGCCGAAGCGTTGCATCAGCATTTCCAGCGGCGCCAGCAGGAGCGTCAGGGGAGTGCGCAGTTCGTGGCTGATGTTCGCGAAGAACTGGCTCTTGAGGCGATCGAGTTCCCGGAGCTTTTCGTTGCCCGCCTCGAGCTGGCGTTTGCTCTCCTCGAGTTCCAGGTTGCTGCGCTCGAGCATGACTTTCTGCTCCTCCAGCGCCTGGCGGTTGGCGTTCAGGTCGAAGGCCAGCTCGAACTCGCGGTACCGCGCCTTGGTGAAGAAGTGATTGCCCACCACCATGATGATGCCGGTGGCGCCGAGGAAGTACAGGTTGCCCGCGAAAGCGCCGAGAAAACCCTCGGGCGCCTTCCCCAGCCACAAATTACCCCAGCAGGCGGCGAGATACTCCAGGCCCACCAGAAAGACCGCGATCAGACTTTCCCGAAAGGTCCAGCGCAACACGAAACCCACGACCAGCAGCACCAGGTTCAAACCGGCGTAGTAAGGCGAGGCCGGCCCCTCCGTGCGAAAGACCATGTAGGCAATCGCGGCCCCGGGCAGCAACACCAGGGTCACACCCAGCGTCCGGTAAGACCGGCGCCCGAAATCGGTCGCCAGCAGCACCGCCATGAAAGCGCCAATCAGGCCCGAGCAGGCCAGCCGCACCAGGAGGAAATGCCAGGCCAGCCCGGGCCAGTGCCGCTCGTCGTACACGATGAAATCCAGCACCGCGAAGGACGGCACCAGAATCATGCCCACCACGCAGCCCAGCCGGATTTTCCCCAGGCTGTCCTCGCGGTCTTTCCGCCGCCAGGCTTCCCGTAGTTGTTGGGCGCGGGCTTCCATGATCAGGCGGGCGGTTTGCGCGCCTCCAGAAACAGGTTGGCCAGGACCGGCTCATGCGTGACCCGCCAGTGGTCCGGCGACAGCCCGTCGGGCACGAAGGCCTCCATCTCCCGGGCGCTGCGGTAAATCAGGTGCCAGTCCAGCAGGTATTCCAACATCCGGCTGAACAGCACAAACCGGTCGTGCATGTTGGCGACCACCAGCAACCCGCCCGGCGCCAGCGCCTGGTAAAACATCGCCACCACCTGCTTGCAAACCCGGGGCGACAGATAATCGAACAACCCGCCGCAATAGACAAAATCGTAGCCCGAACCGAGCGGAGCGCGCCCGGCGGCGGCGGAGTCCTTGATCACCTGGGTGACCGACATCCGGCGTGATTGCACCACCGTGCGCCGATGATGGCGGTGCTTGGCTTTTTCAAGGGCGCCGGTGGCGTGCTGGAGCGTCTCGAGATCAAAGTCCAGCAGGGTGATCTCGGCGTGATCGGCGAAGTCATTCTCGGCGATGAAATCCTGCACCTCGCGGGCGGGGCCGCAGCCCAGGTTGAGGATGCGGGCGGAACGGCCCTGGGCGCGCGCGCGCAGGGTTTCCCCCCCAAGCCGCTGTTTCATGTGCGCGATGCGGTTGCGCACCGAGCGCGCCGGCGGCTGGTTCACCAGCCAATGATGCATCAACCGGGCGTAGAGCGAGCCCCCCTCAAAGCCGTTCCGGTGAATCATGTTCATCATCTCATAATCCCCGGCGTACCCGAGCGGCTTTTGATACGTCCGGTAGCCGAATGGCGCGCAGAGAAAAAGCGGGTGCAGCAGGCGCGAGACAAACACCTGATGCGCGCGGACATCCGGGGCCGCGATGCTTTCGGCGGACTCCAGAAACCGCTCGCGCAGGCCGTCCAGCATGGCCAGCGCCGGAACCGCCAGATCCGCCGCGGCCGCCAGCGTCAAATCGAGCCGCGCCTCGGAGGGGTGGGCCAGAATGCCCACCTCGATTTCCTCGCAGACGCTCTTCAAATCGCAGAGATAGCTGTGCAAATCCAGCACCGCCATCTTGAACGCCGAGGGAATCCGGGTCTGCGTCTGCCAGCCGTCCACCGCCCGCTCGTAGCGCGCCAGCGCGCCCGTCAGGTTTCCGGGCCGGGCCTCCGCAGGCGGCGTCTCGACCCCGGGTTCCTCGAGCTTCAATTCCGCGGCGGTCACGCCGCCAATCCCGAGCACATTCGTCACCAGGGCGCGCCCGGCGTACGCGACCGCCCCGTTGTGCATGATGCGGCACTCGGGCAGCAATTCGGAAACCCGGAGGATGACGGCGGGCTGGTACAGCTCGATCACGATCCGAAACTTCTCGAGCTGAAGAATCGTGGCGCGGATCTCAAGACCCTGCACCGTGCTGGAGACAAGCCATTGTTCCATGCGCTCAAAAGCTATCGGTTCCGCCAAAGCCGGACAAGCCGCCGGGGATGGCGCCACCCGATCCGGGCCTCCGCGAACTTCGCCTCGAGGGCGTATCCGGCGGGCGCGCTAAATCCAGGCCGACCATGGCTAAAAATGCCAGCCTACCGACACCGCGAAGCCGTGATGCAGATAATCATAAGCGCCATTGGCGGTCTGGCCGTAAGGCGGTGTCGGGAGATTGCCGGCCACCGTCAGCGTGTCGCCAATCCCAAACTGATAGGCGGCATCGATGCTGAAATGCCGCCCGCGATAACCCACGCCAGCCGTGACGAAATGCCGGTCCTGATCCGGCACCAGCGGCGTGTAGGTGGCGTTGCGCGTCGAGTTTTCGTTGAAAATATAGCCGCCGCTAAGCTGCCAGCCGTTGTCAAAATAATAGGTCACGCCCAGCTCGTAGTACATGCTGGATTGAAAGTTCAGCGCCAGCGCGCGCGGAAGAAGTTGCCTCACCTGAATGGTCCCGACCTGGTTCCAATCCGTCCAATCCACGTCAAACTCGAGGTTCCATTTCGGGGTCGGCCGGAACGACACACCGCCGGCGATGCTTTGCGGAAACGGCACTTTCGCGTGGGCGTCCATCTTGAAATATTGCGGCATGCCCGGCACCGGGGCCGCAAAGGACGTTTCTGTCGAGCCGCTGTAGTCCATCTCGGTTTTGGCCCGATACACCGCCCCAAACGAAAGCATCGGATGCGGCTTCCACATCAGTCCCGCGTTGAAACCGAAATCATACGCGTCCCCTTTCAGCCGCGCCTGGTCGAACCACGGAATCGGCGTCACCCCTTGCTGCAACTCCAGCTCGGAGTAGTTGATCGTCGGCCCGGCGGCCACGGAGAGGTTCGTGAGAATGCGCCAGGACACCACGGGATTGACCGTCAAATAGGTGAGATCGGATTTGAGCGCCAGGGTTCGGAACCCGGTCGTTTGAGGCCACTCGACGCTCAGCCCGAACGGCGTGTAAAATCCCAGCCCCACGGACAGTGGCAGCGTCTCGGCCGTATAGGTGTAGAAAAGCTGGGGCACCACGTTGAGCTTCGCCTGGCTGTCGGATTCGACGCCGGCCGGAGATTTGTAACTGCTGGTGAAGGTCAGGCCGAACAGGCCCGCCCGAAGGTTATGCCCCTCCAATTGGGAAATCCCGGCGGGGTTGTAATAAATGGCGGACGGGTTGTCGGCCGTAGCCGCGAAGGCCTCGCCGCGGGCGATTGCCGCCGCGTCGGCATCCGGCAACCGGTAACCATTGGCAGTCGCCGCGACCGGCGCCAGGGACAGCAGGACGCCCACGGCAAGTTTTCGACTCAGACTCAGCTTCATAAGTTAATGGGTCAGTTTGGGTTTTTTTCACCGTACGACTCGAATGTGCCAGAGCAAATCTCCTGCCGTTTGCGGGACAGCACCGAGGAACGGGCAGCGAACCTGGCTGGGCATTCGCCCTCGGCGCTGGAAACCGGCGGGCGGATGAAAGCCGGACAGTTCTGTCCCGTTTTGGGGCGGAGCTACCGCGCGCTGTCCAGGAGTGCGCCGAAGCGCAGCCCGCGCGTGCTGATGCGCAATTCCCGAAATCCAAAAGCCCGGGTCATCTGTTCGTAAACCACCACGCCGGGCAGAATGACATCCGCCCGGTTGGGCGGCAGGCCGGGAATTTCCTTCCGCTCCTTCAGGGGCATTCGCCACAGGGTAGCCGTCCAATGCTCCAAAACCGGCAAATCCAGACGCGCGGCCTCCAGCCGGGCCCGGTCGAACGTGGTCAATTGCGCCCGCAGACAACCAAGGATGCTCGCCGTGCCGCCGGTGCCCACCAGCAGCCGATCGTGATCGGAGCGGACCAATCGCTCCAGAACGGGAACCATCCGCGACTCAATGAATCCGGCAATCTCCGCGCGGCAGCGCGACAACTCCGCCGCGGTCGGCGGATCACCGAACGGAACCCGCTCCAGCAACCGCACGGTGCCGAGCGGGAAGCTTTGTTGAAATTCGCGCCGTTCGCCCCGCCCAAGGATGACCTCCGTGCTGCCGCCGCCCAGATCGAGCAGCATCAGGCTCGTGCGCGTCAGTGAGACATCCGTCAGCGCCCCGCGATAGGCCCAATCCGCCTCCTGAGCGCCCGAGATGATTTCCACCGGCGCTTCGGCGCTTGCCTCCGCCGCCCGGATCAACTCCGCCGCATTCACCGCTTCGCGAGTCGCACTGGTGGCGATGACGCGGAGGCAAGCGATGGGTTCGGCTCGAGCCAGCGCCGCCAGTTCGGCCACCGCGGCGGCGGTTCGTTGGATGGGCCCGAGCTGCAGCCGGCCCGTGCTGTAGAATCCTTCCCCCAGCCGGGTTTGCCGGCTGCATTCAAGAATCGGCTCCAGACCCGCCTCCCGCCATTCGGCGATCAGCAGCTTGACCGAGTTGGTGCCGATATCGATGACCGCGCGCCGGCCAGCGGACGGATTAGCTCCGGAACCGGGCGGCGTCATCTCTCGGCTGAGCGCCAGCGCGCCTGTAAAGGTGAGTCTCTCATTCCCGGCTAATCCAGCGCGAGGGGTTCCGGGACCGGGGCTGCCGGGAGATCCGCCCCGGCAATCATCCCCTTCCAGGCGCCGGGAAACGGATACAACAAAAGAGATTTTAGAATCATGCCTTTGACTTCGCCGCGGGTCACTTTGATGCGGTGTCCGGGATCGAGCACCTTCCCGGCGCGCAGCCGCTGGATGGTGCGCCAGCCGATTTGCGCCGGCCAGGCGCAGGCCAGCCGCAGGCGCGCCTGCCGCCAGGGCAGCGAATGGGTGTATTCCCAACCCGCCGCCAGATGCGCTTGCGCGCAATCCAGCCATCGGTCATACACCGCCCGCGCGCGGCCCTCGTTTTCCCGGCGCAGCAGATCCGCCGGCCGCAAGCCGCGCGCGCCCAGTTCGTCTCCGGGCAGATAGCAGCGGCCTTGTTGCAGATCGCGCGGCAAATCACGCAGGATATTGACCAACTGCAACCCTTTCCCAAACCGCGCCCCGCGCTCCAACAGCAGCCCCATGTCCAAACGAGCCAGCGGAAAACAATGCGCGCGCGTGATCCAGGTCCAGAACTCACCGACGCAGCCGGCGACGCGATAGGTATAGTCGTCGAGGGCTTTGCCGTCCGCCAACGCCACCAATTCTTGCGCCGAGGCTTTGGAAAATATTCGCAAATCCAGTTCCTGCCCGCTGGTGATCGTCGTCAGCACCTGCCGGATCAAAGCCCGATCCGCCGCGCTGAAACGCTCGAGCACGGCGAGGCTGAGTTCGATTCTTTCCAGCAACGCGCGCTCGGCCGGGACGCCGCGGCGGCTCAGCTCCCCCCACTCGAGCCGGGCGGAGCTGCGGCCGGAAATGCGCTCGCGCAACGCGCCAAGGGCCGCGAGCCGTTGCTCCACCGGCACCAATTCCGTATCCGCAATCGTGTCCGTGGTCCGCGCCAGCAAATACGCCAGGCCAATCTGGGGCCGCACCCCGGCCGGCAGCGCCCGCAACGTGAGATAAAACGAGCGCGAGGTCTCGCGCAGCAAACTTCGCAACGGTTCGGTCATCATGAAGCCGGTTTGGGAGCGGGACGCTTCTTCGGCGGCGGTTTGATCTCCGCCTCAAAAGAACCGGTGATAAAGCTTTGGTTCGCGTCCGGCAGGGCCAGGTAAAGCTTTCCCGGAATGCGCTGGTTGGCGGCTTTGCCAAACCCCAGACGCAGTAGATAGGACCCGTTGAAAACTTCGTGCCGCGCCTCTCCCGCTTGATTCTTCCACCGCAAAATTACCCGGGGCGGCCGCACGGCTTGCCCGGGGATCACCTCGACTGACTTGCCGCTGAGTTCCTCACCGTGTTTGGCCGGGAACTGGATGCTGACCGCCAGGTCGGGAGGCCAGCCCTTACCCTCCCGCAGAAGCAGTAATCCACCCTGGAGGATGGCGCGATCCGGCCGAAAACCGCTCCCCTGAATCCGGCCCGCCACCGGCCCCTCGAGCATGACGGCCTGGCTCAATGCCATGGTCCAACTCACATTTGTCGGCACCGGATGCAGTGGGGGCGGGGAAGCGTCCGCGGTGGCCGCCACGCCAGGCGGCGAGTCGAGGCCCGGTTTCACCGCGGGGCGGTCGCTTCGCCATTTTTTCACCAGCACTACGCCGGCACTGGCCACTCCCGCCAGGGCGACCAATAGCGCGATCGCCGCCCAAGGGATGGGTTTGCGCGGACGCGGCGCCGGAGCCTCGCGCACGCTGGTGCGGCTGCGTTTCGAGGCTTTGGCCGCAGACAGGATGAACTTCGAGCGGCCGCTGGCGTGCGGCACAACGATGTTTTGATAACAAGTGGGGCACTCCAGAGACGAGCCGCCGGCGTGGGTATCCGCGGTGATATGCTGGCCGCAGACGGGGCAGGCAAACTTAAACTCGCTCATGAACGCCTCAGTACGATTCCACAGCCCGCCGGGCGTCTCAATCCTTTTTTCACAGTGACTTTCCCCCCGGCGCGCTGCAAATTCCGCCAAGCAAATGATGAAAATTGCCCCGGTTTCCCGCAGCGGACGATTCGGCGCCGGCCCCGCCGCCGAGGTCGCCCAGTTCACCGAGTCCATCTCCTTCGACTGGCGGCTCTGGCGCCATGACATTCAAGGCTCGCGCGCCCACGCCGCCATGCTGCGCGAAGCCGGCTTGCTGACCGCTGCGGAACTGAAATCCATCGAGCGCGGCCTGAATGAAATCACCGCCGAAATCAAAGCCGGACGGTTCGCCTGGAAACCCGAACTCGAGGATGTCCACATGAACCTCGAAGCCGCCCTGACGGCGCGCGCGCCCGCCGGCGCGAAACTGCACACCGGCCGCTCCCGCAACGATCAGGTCGCCCTGGATTTGCGGCTCTGGTTGCGGGATGAAATCGAGGGCCTCTCCGAGGAAATCCAGTCTCTCCAGCGCGCGCTGGTCGATCTGGGCCGGCGCGAAATCGACATCATCCTCCCCGGCTACACCCATTTGCAGCGCGCCCAACCGGTCTATCTGGCGCATCACCTCCTCGCCTACGTCGAAATGCTCGGACGCGATCTCGAGCGTTTTCAGCAATGCCGGATCCGGCTCAACGTCTGCCCGCTCGGGGCGGGGGCCCTCGCCGGCACTACGCTGCCGCTGAACCGCGAGCGCGTGGCGGCGCTCCTCGGCTTTGTCGATGAACGCGGCAACCCGCGCGTCGCCCAAAACTCGATGGATGCCGTGAGCGACCGCGATTTCGCCATCGAGTTCTGCGCCGCCGCGGCTCTGATGGCGGCGCACCTTTCACGCTGGGCCGAGGATCTCGTCCTCTGGTCCGCCAGCGAATTCGGCTTCATCCGCATCGCCGACGCCTACACGACCGGTTCATCGCTCATGCCCCAAAAGAAAAATCCCGATGTGGCCGAGTTGATCCGGGGAAAAAGCGGCCGGGTGATCGGCGATTTGATGGCGTTGCTGGCGCTCGTCAAAGGCTTGCCCATGACCTATAACCGCGACCTGCAGGAGGACAAGGAGCGGCTCTTTGACGCGGTGGACACCATTCGCGCCACCACGCGAATCTCCGCCGCCATGACGCCCCACATCCAGCCGCGCCGCGAGGCCTGCCGCGCCGCCGCCTCCGATCCCGGCCTCCTGGCCACCGATCTGGCGGACTACCTCGTGCGCCGGGGAATGCCGTTTCGCCACGCCCATCACGCCGTCGGTTCGCTCGTGGCGCTTGCCGAGCGGTTAGGCAAGCCGCTGGATCGCCTCACCGTGGCGGAGTTTCAATCTGTCAGCCCCGAGTTCGGTCCCGACGTGACCCGTTTATTCGATGTCGAGCGGGCCTTGGCGCAGCGCTCCCTCACCGGAGCGCCCGCGCGCCGGAACGTCGAAAGGCAACTGCTCCGCTGGAGCAAGCGGCTCGGATGACCCGGATCAGCTCACCCGCTCAAACCAGCTTGAAATCCGCCAGCACCGGCAGATGGTCGCTCAGCGCGAACGCCGTGGGATCATCCTGATTCATCCGGAAGCCCCCTTGGAATAACGCTTCGCATCTCTGGATTTGTTTGGCCAGGCCGCCCGCCGCATAGATGAAATCGATCCGTTTGGCCGGCCGGATCGAGCTGTGGGTGAAACCATCCCCCCGCCCCGCCGCTTGGAACACGTCCACCAGCCCGCCCTCGCGCAATTGCTCATACTCGGGAGTGTCCGGCTCATGATTCAAATCCCCCTGCAGCAACACGGAATCCGAGTCGTAATCCAGGTCGTCCCGGATGGCCGCCAGCAACTCCTTGATTTCCCGCAGCCGGATTTCCGTGTCATTCGCCTCCTTCTTGAAGGGCCATAAGTGCGCCGAATGAATGGTGATCATTCGTTCGCTGGGCAGGCGCAGCTTCGCCTTGCCCCAATGCCGCGTGAATAATTCCTTGGGATTGTTGCGGCTCTTGTTCAAAAAGGGCCGGGTTTCAAAAGTCACGATCTCCAAGGTCGTCAAAATGCTGCCCGGAAAATGACCTTTGCCATCGATCCCACCCGGAAAAAAGGCGTGATTCATCCCCGACCACCCGGCCATTTCCTTCACCACCCCCTCCCCGGGCGATTCCGAGAAGTTGATGAGATTCGGCCGGCACAGCGCCAGCTCCAGCATGATCCGTTTGGGGATTTGACCCAACTCGCGCGCGGCCCGAAGCGGCGCCCGCTCCTCCCCGGCCGGCAGCTCGCGGCCGTTGATCCCCTGGTAACCGATCGCGCCGTTGAAAATATTGTAGGCGATCGACCGCAGGGTGCCATCGCCAGGACCCCGCGCCGCCGCCGCCGCCTCTGCGGCGCGGGCCCGGATCCCCGTCCAGGGAAACAGACTCGCGCCCAACAGCGTCAGGGAAGACTGGCGCAAAAAGGATTTTCTGGTGAGCAGATTACCGGTGCATGGATCACTCGACATAGCCCCCCAATGTGCGTACAAACTTTTATTCGCAGCAAGGCCAATCCCCGCGCGTGCGAAATCTCACGCGCGAAGCGCGCCCGTCCCGAGCGGTGTTTGCTTCAGAAGAGGCCGGGCGCGCCGCGAAAGACCGCCGCCCGCCGCCCGGCGGGAAATCGCTTTTGCTTCCTTTGACTTCTGCTAAGCTCCCTTCGCAACGAGAAAACTTATGCGACTAAAAACCTTATTATCCCTTGGTCTGGCGGCGGTGTCCGCTGTGGGTATGGCGGCTGATTTGCGGGTGGGAATCATCGGTTGCGACACTTCACACGCGGTGGCTTTCACCGAGACCCTGAACAATCCGACGAGCAAGGGACATGTGGCCGGAGCCCGGGTCGTGGCCGCGTACAAGGGCGGCAGCCCGGACATCCCCTCGAGCGCGAATCGGGTCGGGGAATATGCCGGCAAACTGGAGACCCAGTACGGAGTGAAGTTCTACGACACCATCGAGGAACTTTGCCGGGCGGTGGATGTCGTGCTGCTCGAGAGCGTGGACGGCCGGCCGCACCTCGAACAGGCCCGGCCGGTGATCCAGGCGCGCAAGCCCCTGTTCATCGACAAGCCGATGGCGGCATCCCTGCGCGACGGAATCGAGATTTTCCGGCTGGCCAAAGCGGCCGGCGTGCCGGTGTTCAGCTCCTCGAGCCTGCGCTTCGCGACGAACACCCAGGCGGTCCGGCAGGGCTCCATCGGGCGCGTGCTCGAGGCCGAAACCACCAGCCCGTGCGAAGTGGAGCCGCATCATCCGGAGTTGTTCTGGTACGGAATTCACGGAGTCGAATCGCTCTACACGGTAATGGGCACGGGGTGCAAAAGTGTGCAACGGGAAACGACGCCGGACGGCAAACTCAAAGTGACCGGCATCTGGTCGGGCGGGCGGAAGGGAACTTTTCGAGCGGATAAGGGTTATGGCGGGAAGGCCCGGGGAGAAAAAGGCGAGGCCCCGGTTGGCAGTTTCGATGGGTATGTGCCGTTGGTGGTGGAAATCGTGAAGTTCTTCCAAACTGGCGTGGCCCCGGTGCCGCCGGCGGAGACGACCGAGTTGCTGGCCTTCATGCAAGCGGCCGAGCTAAGCAAGGAGCGGGGCGGAAAAACAGTGAAGCTTCGCGAGGTGATGAAGGCGGCCCGGCGGTGATCCAGGACCTCCGGGATCGAGGCCACTCTTGTCCCGAGGATGGCGTCCACCCCTCGCTCGGCGTCGGGTGGGGTCGCCTTGCCAAGGCCTCCAGGCGAGGCATCCGCCCCGAACCCGGAGGGTTTGCAGCCATTCGCAAATCCCCATGTAGCCGCGCCTTCAGGCTGCGTTCGGCGTCCGGGCCAGACAGGGAGCGCAGCCTAAAGGCTGCGGCTACATCCGGAGTGTCTGATCGGAAATCCCCATGTAGTCGCAGCCTTCAGGCTGCGTCGGCGTCCGGGCCGGGCGGGGAGCGCAGCCTGAAGGCTGCGGCTACATTCGGAGTGTCTGATCGGGAATCCC
>JBDHQH010000191.1:0-4484 GCA_039806935.1 Verrucomicrobiota bacterium | reverse complement strand
CCCATGTAGTCGCAGCCTTCAGGCTGCGTTGGCGTCCGGGCTGGACGGGGAGCGCAGCCTAAAGGCTGCGGCTACATCCGGAGTGCCTGATCGGGGGTCCCCATGTAGTCGCAGCCTTTAGGCTGCGTTGGCGTTCGGGCTGGACGGGGAGCGCAGCCTAAAGGCTGCGGCTACATTCGGAGTGTCGGATCGGGAATCCCCCTGTAGTCGCAGCCTTCAGGCTGCGTCGGCGTTCGGGTTGGACGGGGAGCGCAGCCTAAAGGCTGCGGCTACACCGGAATGGTCACTCAAAATATTTTTTGATGATCCACTCGGGTTGGAATTCGTCGGGCGTGCGTGGTCGCCCCGTCAAGTCGATGCGGGGGTAGGGCTTGCTCGTGGCCGGCACCGCGAGGGTGTCCCCGCATTTCGCCTGCCAATCCTTCAACAACGCCAGCAATCGCCGGATCTCCCCCTGGTGCTCGGGCACCTCGATCAAATTGCGCTGCTCGTAAGGGTCGGCCGCCAAATCAAAAAGCTGCAGGTGCTCGATTTGTGGATAGGCGATCAGCTTCCAGCGTTCGTCGCGCACCGCGCGTTGAATCTCCATGTAAGGCAAAAACACCGTATCCCGGATTTTTTGCTTCTTGCCCTCCCACAGCGGCCGCAGACTTTCCCCCTCCAATCCGGCCGGCGCGGGAGTGCCAGTCAGCTCGCACACCGTCGGGAACACGTCGAGCAGGTAGGTGAAAGCGCGGGTGGATCGGCCCGCGGGAATGCCGGGGCCGGTGAAAATCAACGGCACCCGCATGCTGTGCTCATACGCGCTCTGCTTGCCCATCAACCCGTGGCTGCCCACTGCCAGACCGTTGTCGGCCGCGTAAATGATGATGGTGTTTTCCGCCTGACCGCTTTGGCGCAAGGCCGCAAGGATGCGTCCGATCTGTCCGTCCAAGTGGGTGATCATGGCGTAATATTCGGCCAGTTGCTCGCGGACGACGGCTTCCGTGCGCGGCCACGCCGCCAGGTTCTCATCGCGGCATTTGATCATGTGCCCGTTGTCAAAAGGGTGCTGCGGCAGAAAATTCGGCGGCAGGGGCGGCGGGTTTTTATAATAGGGATCCACCTGCGCGGGCGGCGCCATCCGGGGATCGTGCGGCGCGGTGAAGGCCACGTAGGCGAAAAACGGCTGCGGTTTGCCCTGCTGTTCCCTCAGAAACTCGATGGCCGAATCGGCGAACAACTCGCTCGAGAATTTCTCCGCCGTTCGCTCGGGCGTAAGCTTGCCGTCCGGGCCAAGATCGCGGACGGGCACCTTCAAATGATTGGACATGCCGCCGAACATCACGTTGCGGCCTCGTTGGAAAGCCCGCCGCCAGGAAGGCTGGCCGTTGTGCCACTTGCCGGTGGCAAAGGTCACATACCCATTTTCCCCCAGCACTTCCGGCAGCAACCGCTCTCCGGTGAGCTTGCGGGTGTCGATGTGAAACCAGCTCTTGCCGCTCATCAGCATCGCCCGGCTCGGCATGCACACCGCCCCCGCGTTGCCTCCAAAAATGTAATTGCCCCGGAAGCTGAAGCCTCCCGTGGCCAGCCGGTCCAGGTGGGGTGTTTGAATGTGCGGATTGCCCCAGGCCGCGATCGTGTCCGCGCGCTGGTCATCGGCGAACAAAAACAGGATGTTGGGCCGGGCGCCGGCCTCTGCCGCGGCGAAGGCGGGCGACACCAGGAACCACGCGCAAGCGAGGGCCAGGCCGAGCGGTCGCCGCGCCTGGGCGGGACGGTTGCGGAGAGGGGATGGGTTGGCGGAGTACATGTGGTTTTCTTTCGGTTTCCTCCGGAAATTTGGGGGACAGGCGCATCTCCGTCAAGCGGCTTCGCTCTCTCGGGCGAATCCCGCGACGGGCCGGAAACGCCGGCCTCGCGGTGGTGAAAAATATTGCGATTCAAGGCTTGACCCCCAAACGTTCTTCACATAGACACATCGCAAAACGTTAGAAGCGGAGTTGAATCATGGCTGAGAAAAGCATAGAGCAGAGAGTCAAAGACATCATCGTCGAGCAGCTCGGCGTGAGCGCCGACCAGGTAACGCCCGAGGCGAAATTCATCGAGGATCTCGGAGCGGACTCGCTGGATACGGTCGAGCTGGTGATGGCCCTCGAAGAGGAGTTCGACAGTGAAATTCCCGACGAACAGGCCGAGAAGCTCCAGAGCGTCGGCGATGTCATCAAATACATCGAGGAACTGCAACAGAAGTAGCCCGCGTGACGCTTTCCGGGGGCAGCTCGACCGGCAGCCGTTCGAGCTGCCCCATTTGATTTATTATGGCACACAACTGGAAGGACCGCCGCGTGGTCGTCACCGGCATGGGCCTTGTCTCGGCTCTCGGCAGTGACGTCGAGTCCTTCTGGCAACGGCTCATCGCCGGCGAGTGCGGCATCGATCGCATCTCCTCCTTTGATCCCTCGGGGTTCAGCACTCAAATCGCCGCCGAGGTCAGGGATTTCAACCCGGCCCCCGCCTTCCCCTCGCCCAAAGAAGTCCGGCGCACCGATCGCTATTCCCAGTTCGGCATCTTTGCCGCCTGGAAAGCCTTGAGCGACTCCGGCCTGGACCTCGAGCGGACGAACCGCGACGACATCGGCGTGTTCATCGGCTCGGGCATCGGCGGCCTGCAAACCGTCACCGAGCAGCACAAAGTGCTGATCGACCGCGGCCCCGGCCGACTGTCTCCGTTCATGATCCCGATGCTCATTTCCAACATGGCTTCGGGGCTGGTTTCGATGTACTACGACCTGCGCGGCCCGAATTTCGCCACCTGCTCGGCTTGCGCCACCGCCAATCACGCCCTGGGCGAAGCCTGGCGCACGGTCAAAATGGGCGACGCCAAAATCATCCTTGCCGGCGGCGCCGAGGCGACCATTGTCCCCATTGGTATCGGCGGCTTCTGCGCCATGCGGGCCATGAGCACCCGCAACGACGATCCCAAACGCGCCTCCCGCCCCTTTGACAAGGATCGGGACGGCTTCGTCATGGGCGAAGGCGCCGGCGTCCTGGTGCTCGAGGAATACGAACACGCCCGCGCCCGCGGCGCCCGGATTTATTGCGAAATGGCCGGCTACGGCAACACCGCCGACGCCTTCCACCTCACCGCTCCCTCGCCCAAGGGCGAAGGCGCCGCCCGCTGCATGCGCATGGCCCTCCACAATTCCGGCCTGAACCCGGAGGAAATCTCCTACATCAACGCCCACGGCACCTCCACCCCGCATGGCGACACCGCCGAAGCCGACGCCATCAAGACGGTCTTCGGCGAGGACGCGCGCAAACTGGCCGTCAGCTCCACCAAAGGCGCCACCGGCCACATGCTCGGCGCCGCCGGCGCGGTCGAGATGATCGTCTGCGCCAAAGCCCTCCAGACGGATACCGTCCCGCCCACGATCAACTACGCGACGCCCGATCCCGAGTGCGACGACCTGGACTTTGTGCCCAACACCGCCCGGCAGTGGAAGGTCAACGCCATCATCAACAATTCCTTCGGCTTCGGCGGCCATAACGCCAGCGTCATCGCCAAAAAATTCCTCGGCTGACCGCCGGCCCGACCGGCTGCGGCAAATCGCGTTGAGCCGGGCCGGAATTCTGCTAGCCTGCCCGCCGATGCGTTGGATCGCCTGTTTGCTTGGCCTGGCCCTGTGGCCCGCCGCCGCCGCGGAGTTGCGCTTTGATCTCGCGGAGATTCCCGAGGGCAAGCTGCCCCCGGGATTTCAAAGCGCCCTCACCGGACAGGGGCGGCCGCCCGAGTGGCGCGTCCAACTCGAGGACGTGCCCCCGGCTCTGGCGCCGCTCACGCCCCAGGCCCCCGCCGTCACCCGGCGGCCCGTGATCGCCCAGGTTTCGCGCGATCCCACCGACGACCGCTATCCGCTGCTGGTGTACGAGCCGGAGGTGTTCCGCGACTTCAAACTGACCGCCCGGTTCAAAATCATCGGCGGCGCTGCGGAGCAAATGGCGGGGCTGGCCTTCCGCATCCAGGACACGAATAATTATTATTACGTTCGCGCCAGCGCCCTCGGCAAAACCTTTTACTTTTTCAAATTCGTCAATGGCCAGTTGATTGGGCCGATTGGCTCGCGCATTGAACTCACCCCGGGATCCTGGCATGAAATGGCCGTCGAATGCCGGGGCAGCCAGATCACCTGCTATCTGGACGGCCAGGCGATCATTCCCCACATGCAGCAGGACACTTTCGCCAAAGGCCGGATCGGCCTTTGGACGAAATCCGATTCCGTGAGTTGTTTCACGGATATTCACGTCGAATACGAACCCCTCGATCCGCCCGCGCAAAAGCTGGTCCAGGATACCCTCAAAAAATACAACCGCCTGCTGGATGTGCGGATTTACACCTCGAGCGAAGCCGCCGGCGCCACCCGCCTGGTGGGCGGGCGCAATCCCGCCCAACTCGGCCAGCCCGGCAGCGAGAACGAATTGGACGTCCTCCGGCGCGGCGT
>JBDHQH010000190.1:0-4546 GCA_039806935.1 Verrucomicrobiota bacterium | reverse complement strand
GCTCATCGCCAGGGCAAATCCTGCGAGAAGTGCAATCCCAACCAGGAAGATCTGGCGATTCTCAAAAAGCGAAAGGCCGGAGAGGCCCAAAAGGCGGACGGTAAAAAATAAAACGCCGTTCGGGACGCCGGAACGGCATGAGGCAAAGGACAGTTGCTGGGTTTGGAGGCTCTACTGCATCTTCAGGGCGTCGCTGAGCCCGGACCCATCCGCGGCCAGCCGGTGCGAGTTCTGGCGTGATCTCCGCCTTCTCGTGAAACACGGAATCTCGATTCACGCTTATTCGCGTGGGTTCGCAGTTAAAAATCTTTCCGCCTCTCCGGGATCCAATTTGCGGGCGCAAATGGACGGCAAGGGCACGAAGCTCTTGTTGTGTTTTTCTCCATTCGCGTTCCCGCGGCCCCTACTTCTTTTCCGTGGGAACGGGGGGATGTCCCGCGGGCAAGGGCGGATGCCCGGCAGGCAACTCGGAAGCCGCGGCCTCGCGCGGCTTGAGATTGTCGTCCAGGATCTCGACCCCGGCCTCCTGCTTCAGCTTAGCGGAGTATTCGGGCATTTCCTTTTGCACCTGTTGTTGCTTCAAGTAGTCGCGGATCTGGTCCGAGACCTTTGCCAGCTCGACCGCCTGGGCGGGCAATTTCTCATGCAGCTTGATGATGTGGTAGCCAAACTGGGTGGTGACGATGTCGCTCACCTGGTTGGTCTGGAGCGTGAACGCCGCGGCCTCGAACGCGGGCACCATCTGGCCCCGGGGGAAGGTGTATTCCCCACCCTTGTCCTTGGAGCCTGGGTCGTCTGAATACTCCTTGGCCAGCTTCGCGAAGTCCTCGCCGGCGCGCGCGCGTTTGAGCAGGTCCTCCGCCTGCTTGTGCTTGGCTTTCTTTTCCTCATCCGTCATTTCCTTGCCGCCCGCGTCCCGGGTGCCGATCAGGATGTGGCTGGCGCGGACCATCTCCGGCTGCTCAAATTTGGAGGGGTTGTCGTCGTAAAATTTCTTCACCTCGGTGTCGGTCACGTTGACGTTCAGCTCGCGCTCCAGCACCGTCTGGGCGATCAGTTCCTCCCGCATTTGCTTTCGCAATTGTTCCGGGGTGAGGCTCACGGCTTTGAGCTGCCGGTTCAACGCCTCCTCGCTGCCGGCGCGGGTTTTGATGTCCTGCAGCCGCTTCTCGGTCAATTCCTCGCCTTTGGCTTTGTCGGCGGCGGTCGCGCGGTTGTTCAGCAACTGGATCTGGATCAAGCGATCCAGCAGTTGCTGCTCGATCAGCCGCAGATGCTCGCCGGGGATTTCCTGTCCGCGGGCCGCGGCGGTGGCGCGCACGCTGACGACGGCATCATCGAGCTGGCCGCGCTTGATCTCCAGCCCTTTGCCTTTGGCGATGATCTCGCTGCCGAAGAGTTCTCCGGGGGAGGCCTTGGGGGCGGGAGGCGCGGCGGGGTTGTCCGCCGCGTGAGCGATGGCGAGGGCGCCCGAGATTCCCAGTACGGCCAGTGTCCTTGAAATTTTATTGATCAACATACAAGTTTTAATTTAATTCAACTCTACAGTTTAACCACATTCACGTTCCGGATGTCAGGGTCTTTTTCGAGGCGGTCAAGCACCTCCGCCGGCGGCACGCTGTCCAGATTCAGCACCGTCAGGGCCCGGCCGCCCTCCGTATCCCGCGACAGGCTCATGCTGGCGATATTGACATGATGCTGGCTCAGCAACGTGCCCAGATACCCGACGATGCCCGGGCGATCCTTGTTCTCCAGCAGCAATACCACTCCCGAGGGGACAATTTCCGTGGCCTGGCTGAACAGCCTCACAATGCGCGGGTTGTCCGGCGAGCCAAAAAACGTGCCGCCCGCCGAAATAACTTTTTCGCCCTGCTCGAACACCTGGACATGCAGCCACTCGTTGAAAGTCACCGGTTCGTTCGAGCGTTTCTCCTCGACCGAGAGGCCCAGCGTCGAGGCGATGCTGCGAACGTTGACGTTGTTCAGGTCCCCGACGGATTCGCGGGACAGAAATCCCAGCAGCACGGCCCGCGTGATCGGGTCGATATTGGGCAGTTCCTGGGCTTTGCCGCCGTAGGTGATGTAGAGCCGATCCACGTGCGCGGGCGCCAGTTGCGCGAGCAGTTTGCCGAGTTTCTCGCCCAGCGTCAGGTACGGCCGCACCTGCTCATAGGTTTTGGCATCGACTTGCGGCAGGTTTACCGCGTTGCGCACCTCGCCGGTGAGCAGGTAGCCGACAATTACCTCTGCCACCTCGAGGCCGCACTTTTCCTGGGCCTCTTTTGTGCTCGCGCCCAGGTGCGGGGTCAAGGTCACCGCCGGGTGTTTCCGAAACGGATGATCCGCGGCCAGCGGTTCGGCCCCGAACACGTCGAGCGCGGCGGCGGCCACTTTGCCTGAATCCAATGCCGCCAGCAGATCATTCTCGACGATGATCTCGCCGCGGGCGCAGTTCACCAGGCAAACCTTCGGCTTCATTTTGGCAAAGGCGGCGGCGTTTAGCATGCCTCGCGTTTGATCGGTGACCGGCATGTGTACCGTGATGAAGTCCGCATCCCGATACACGTCATCCAATTCCTTGGCCAGCCCGATCCCCAGCGCCCGCGCCCGGGCATCCGTCAAAAATGGATCATACGCCACGATCTTCATGCCAAAGGCGAGCGCTCGTTTGGCCACTTCGCCGCCAATCCTGCCCAGCCCCAGCACGCCCAAAGTCTTGCCGGCCAGTTCCGTGCCTTGAAACTGCTTGCGATCCCATTTGCCGGCGGCCATCGAGGCGTAGGCCTGCGGGACCTTCCGCGCCAGGCTCAAAATCATCGCGAAGGTCAGCTCGGCGGTCGAAGTCGTGTTTCCGCCCGGCGTATTCATGACCACCACGCCGTGCTGCGTCGCGGCATCCACGTCCACGTTGTCCACCCCCACGCCGGCCCGGCCGACCACCCGCAATTGAGGCGCGGCCTCGATCAGCCGGCGCGTCACCTTCGTCTCCGACCGCACCACCAGCGCCGCGGCATCCTTCACCAGCGGCAGCAGTTGCGCCTCGGGCAGCCGCTCGGAGAGCACCGTCACCTCAAACTCCGGACGCTGCTGCAATAGCGCCACGCCCTTCGGCGAAACCGGATCACATACCAGGATTTTCATAAAGAGGCCGAGTCTAACAGAGCCGCTTCGGGCGTCAAACGTTGCGAGAAACCGCGAAAATCACCGTCCGGCGGACGCGCCAAACTCCGCAAGATTGGAAAAGCCCGCCCGTGCCGGTTTGGCTACACTGCCGCCATGAGCTTGAACCTCGGGCGGGCGGCGCGCGCCGGGACCCGGCGCGATCATTGCGAGCGGGTGAACCGGGTGTTGCTGCACTTGCGAACGAACCCCGGCGCGCCGTTTACGGTGGCCGAGCTTGCCCGGATCGCCTGCTTTTCGCCGTTTCATTTCCATCGGCTTTTCGCGGCCTGCGTCGGCGAGCCCATCAGCGCGCATGTGCGGCGCCTGCGTCTCGAGCGGGCCGCGGTGCGGCTGCGAATCTCCGGCGCGTCCGTGACCGAGGTGGCGCTGGATGCGGGTTACCAAACTCCCGCGGCCTTTAATAAAGCCTTTCAGCAACTTTTTCACCTCAGCCCCACCGCCTTTCGCCGCCAGGGCGGCAAGCTTTTGCCCCTGCCATCACCAACTTCCTCCACCCCTCCCGAATTCACCCGAATGAAACCGACCCAACCCAAAATCGTCGAACGCCCCGAAAAACCCGCCGTCTTTGTCCGGCGCACGGGAGCCTATCACAAATCCGCCGCCTCCGCCTGGGAGGCCGTGTGCCGCTTCGCCTACGCGCACGGCCTGGTCGAGCCCGGGCGGGAATTCATCGGCATCAGCCATGATGACCCCCTCATCACCGCCGAGGAGAATTTGCGCTACGACGCCTGCATCACGGTGCGGCGGCCGGTCAGACCGGAGGGAGAGATCGGCGTGCAAAATATCGCCGGCGGCCGCTACGCGGTCTTCCTGCACCGGGGGCCTCACCAGAATCTGATCAAAACCTACGAATTCATTTTTGGCGAGTGGCTTCCCGGCAGCCGCGCCGAGCTGCGCGAAGCGCCCAGCTTCGAACTCTACCTGAACTCGCCCGAACGCACCCGCCCCGAAAACCTCAGAACCGGGATTTACATCCCGGTGAAGCAGGCGTGAGGCGCAAGACAGTGCGAACGCGCGCCGCGCAAACCTGGCCGCGCCGGACCAAGGCCCTGGCGCGCTGCCGCCGCAGCGGGCTGGCGGTCGCGCAGTTGCGCGGGAGCGCGGCATCCCCCGGAGAGGCTGCATTATTGAATTTACCCCAGCAACTCCGTGAGCGGAGCGAATCGTGGAAGTTCAAACGGCTGCAGCATCGGCGCGGCCAGACCGAGGGGCTCATCAGCGTGATCAAAAACGTATTCCTCGACGGGCAGAAGCGCAGCAAAGGCTTCCCCCCACCGAGCGCTGAAGGTCACCGGGACGGTGCTGGCGCATGCTCGGTGGGTGTTGGCCCGAGTGCAATTGCGGGCCGAAAAGCAGACCGCAC
>JBDHQH010000044.1:0-27243 GCA_039806935.1 Verrucomicrobiota bacterium | reverse complement strand
CTGCCCGGTAGCCTCCGCGCCCGGTTAATGAAAATCCTGTTCCTCAACGGCCCGAATCTCAACCTGCTCGGTCAGCGGGAACCGGGGATTTATGGACGCGCGACCCTGGCAAATATTGAGGAAACCGTCCGGGAAGAGGCGCGGCAGCTTGGCGCAAAGGTCGAGTTCGCCCAATCCAACTGTGAGGGAGAGTTGGTCACGTCCATTCAAAAGACCAAGGGCGTTTTTGACGCCATTGTGCTGAACGCCGCCGCCTATACTCACACGAGCATCGCTCTGCGCGACGCGATTTCAGCGGTCCAGGCGCCGACGATCGAAATTCACCTTTCGAACGTTTATGCGCGCGAAGGATTCCGTCAGATCTCGATGCTTGCGGCGGTCTGCGTCGGGACGATCTCCGGTTTTGGGGTAGATTCGTATCTTTTGGGGCTGAGAGCCGCCGTTAACGTTATTAGATCTCGCAACGAGGCTCGAAAATAGCCCGTGGCGGGTCTATTTTCAGAAGAATTCGGGGTGCTTAAATCACTTGACAAGACAATGAGCAATGAGCTAGGATATGGTTCAAGTGAAGCCCGGGTCTTTGGACGGGCCAGAGGTTGCCACATTTTCGCAAGAAAGAGTGCCGAATTTCGGCTAAACAGGTAAAACTTTAACGATACTGCCGTGGATCTCAAAGACATTAAGGCAATCATCGATCTGATGAAGAAAAACTCCGTGACGGAGTTCGAGCTGGAGAAGCAGGATTTCAAGATTCGGCTTCGTCGCGGAGCCAATGGCGGGTTGGCAGGTGTGGCGCATGAAGACGCTCCGGCCATCACCCACCCGCAGCCCGTGATTGCCTCGATGCCGGCGATCCCGACGGCGTCGGCGGCGCCGGTTTCGAACGAGGTCGATATCAAGTCCCCCATGATCGGCACCTTTTACCGGGCACCGTCGCCCGAGGCGGCATCCTACATCGAGGTCGGCGCGGAGGTGAACCCCGACACGGTCGTTTGCATCATCGAGGCGATGAAGGTGATGAACGAGATCAAGGCGGAGGCTCGGGGTGTGATCACCCAGGTGATGGTTGAGAACGCCAAACCGGTCGAGTTCGGCCAGCCGCTCTTCAAATTGAGGCCGATCTAGCGGTCCCAGATTCCCTTCAGGCTCTCATGTTTGAAAAAGTGCTGGTAGCCAACCGTGGCGAGATTGCGGTGCGCATTATCCGCGCCTGCAAAGAGATGAACATCCGCACGGTGGCGGTCTATTCGGAGGCGGATGTCAACTCGATGCATGTGCAACTGGCCGACGAAGCGATCTGCATCGGGAAAGCCCCCGCTTCGGAAAGCTATCTGCGGATCGACCGCATTGTCAGCGCGGCGGAGATCGCCGACGTGGACGCCATTCACCCGGGGTACGGCTTTTTATCGGAAAACGCGCATTTCGCGGATGTTTGCGAAAGCTGTAACATTCGGTTCATTGGCCCCAATTCGCGGGCGATGAACGCGTTGCAGGACAAGGCGGTGAGCCGCGCCCTGGCGCGCAAGGCGGGAGTGCCGACGCCGCCGGGTTCGGACGGCGTGGTGGATACCGAGCAGGATGCGCTGGCGGTGGCCAAGAAGATTGGTTACCCGGTGCTCATCAAGGCCGTCGCGGGCGGAGGCGGCCGCGGCATGCGGATGGCGCATAACGATATTTCCCTCGTCAAGGGGTACCACACGGCGCGGAACGAGGCGGAGAAGGCGTTCGGCAACTCGGGCGTGTACATCGAGAAATTCATCGAAAACCCGCATCATATCGAGTTCCAGATTCTGGGGGACAACAAAGGGCGCATCATCCATTTGGGCGAGCGCGATTGCTCGATCCAGCGCCGCAACCAGAAGGTGGTGGAGGAATCCCCCTCGCCGCTGATCGATAACAAATTCAAAAAGCTCCGCGAGAAGATGGGCAAGGCGGCGGTGCGCATCGCCGAGGTCGCCAATTACACCAACGCCGGCACGGTCGAGTTCATTGTCGATAACAGCGGGAATTTTTATTTTCTGGAGGTGAACAAGCGCATCCAGGTCGAGCACCCGGTCACTGAGGAAATCACCGGCATCGACCTGGTGCGGTATCAGATCATGCTGGCGCGGGGTGAGCCGCTGCGTCTCTCCCAGAGCGATATCCAGATTCGCGGGCACGCCATCGAGTGCCGGATCAACGCCGAGGATCCGTTTGATGATTTCCGCCCCAGCCCGGGCCGGATCGAGATGTATTATCAGCCCGGCGGGCGCGGCGTGCGGGTGGATACCCACGCTTACGCCGGGTACAACATCCCGTCCACCTACGACTCGATGATCGGCAAACTCATCACCTTTGGCCGGGACCGGCGCGAGGCCATGGACAAGATGAGCCGGGCGCTCGGCGAGTACATGATTACCGGCATCAAGACGACCATTTCCTTCCAGCAGGCGATCCTCCAGGATCCCAACTTCCGGCGCGGGGTCTATTCCACCGCGTTCATCGAGCAACTCCTCAGCGGCGCGCGCCGCGAGTTGATCGAGGAAAAGGCGTAGGCTTCACCAACTGGAGAGCGCCGCGCGTTTCCAGGTGTCCTTCCCCACGCAGAGGTAAACGTAGTTGCCATCCCAGGCGATCTGGCCCTGCTCGCCGGGAGCGTTCATGTGGCTGGGCACGTTTGTGCTCCGGATCGGAAGCTCCGCGACGCGGGGGTGGATGCCATTAAAGAGTCCCGTGTAGGACTGGTCCAAAACCACAGGCGAGGCATAGTCATTCCCCACCACATTGAAGACGGGACGGCGATCGGTGAGCCAGCAGCCGAGAAAGGATACCGTGGGCGCGGCCTCGGAGGTGAGGTAAAACTGGGCCGGTTGCCCGATCGTCAAGGAGGGCTGCTGGTCGAGCGAATAAAGGCCCTGGTAAGCGGTCGCCGCGCCTTTGGCGGTAATCGCGCCATACACACCGCAATCCTGGTAAAAGTCGCCTTGAACGGTGAGCACCAGATCGGCGTTCCAGACACCGGTCACGCAACCGGTGATCCGGTTGTTGAAATGAATGGCCGTGTCGCCTGAAATCGGCCCGCTGCCGTAATCGGTCATGACGTAGGAAACGCCGGTTTCACACGGGCTGTCCTCGGGGTTGTAAGATCCCTGGATCGTGTTATTGCGCACTTCCACCACATGGCAGCCAGCCGAGTAAATCGCTCCCAGACGGTTGCTGGAGAAACGGTTGCCCGCGTAGTACACGTTCCAATAATTGCTCAGCACGCAGGCCGTCTCCCAACCGATGAAGATGCAATCCTTGATCCGGATATCCTGGCCGGTATAGCTCCAATTCGGGTTGCCGGTCGAGATGGCCTGGGAATGGTTGTTGGTGTCCCAATTCGCCATCAACGGGCCGATGAACTGGATGCCTTCGATAGTGAGCCCGTGGTGTCCGTAGGCGAAGTCCATGCCGACGCCGCTGTCGAGTTCCGGCCAGTAAAAACGGGTTGCCAGCCCGGCGCCCCGCACGGTAAAACCGCCCGTGCGCCACTCGGTGGCATGGGGTCCGGCATCCAGGGCCGGGGGAATCGTCAGCTTGCCTGTCAGCTTGTAATCCCCGGGTGGCACCTGCAACATCGCTGATCGCTCCACCATGGCGTCGAGGGCCGCCTGCAAGGCCGCGGTGTCGTCGGCCACACCGTCGCCCACCGCCCCGAAATCCCTCGCGTTGAGCGCCAGGCTGGTGTTGGTCCCGGCCGTAATCGTCACCAGGTCATTATTGGTGCTGGCGGACAGCCCTGGGCCGCTTACGGCCACACTGATTCCGCCGCCGTGACCCGGCCAGGCCGTCCGGGTTTCCCCGTTCCAAGTGATCGCGCCATCCTGGCTGACGCTGAATTTGCTGATGCCGTTGCTCTTGAGGTCCAGCAAGGTGCTGCCGGCGGCGGCGCCGCTGTTGGTGGAAAACGCATCGACGGTCAACGCCGAGTGCGGCCCGCCATCCCGCCAAATTGGAGTGAGGCTCCAGTCTCCCGAGCGGGGCAGGATACTGGCAACGGACGGGGTTCCCAGATCCGGGGTCCAGCCGCGAATCTGGAACGGCCGCGAATCATAGCCGAGGAATAATGCGGTGGACGAGTCCGGGTAGGTGGAATGGATCTGGGCGCCATTGGTGCCCAGGCCGAGCTGGTTCACCCGCATGGAGGGTGTGTTTAAGACCCAATAGAGCTCCGGTTCGGAGCTGAACCCCAGATTGCCAACGTTATTCCAGCGGATGACGTCCCGCCAGGGGACCGATTTTACGGCATTGGTGCCGTTAAACAGTCCGTACAAGGTCTGTTCAAAGGCGGGTGGCGCGACGTAATTCGTCCCGACCACGTTGTAAAGCCTGCGCCAGCCGGTCGGCCAGCAGCCGATCCAGGAAACATTCGCGGCCGCCTCTGAGGTCATCTCGAACTGCGCGGCCCAGCCATTGGTCATTACGGGGATTTGATCCAGGGTATAAACCCCGCGGTAGGTCGTCGCGGCCCCTCTTTCCGTGATCAAGCCAAAGACGCCGCAGCTTCCGTAATGATCCCCATCGACCGCCAGTGTCAGATCGGCGTTCCAAACGCCGGTCACGCAACCGTAGATGATGTTGTTGGCGTGGATGGCCTGGTCCCCGGAAATCCAGCCAATCGCGTCGCCAAACCAGTCCTTGACATAAACAATGCCCGCGCCGCAAAGCTGGTCGCCCGGGATGAACGAGCCGGAGATGTTGTTGTTGCGCATTTCGACGCCGTGGTTGCAGGCGTTCACCACCGCCGCCACCCGGTTGCTGGTGAACGTGTTTCCCTCATAGAAAACCCCCCAATAATTGCTCAGCACGCAGGCCGTGTCCCAGCCCAGAAAAGCGCAATCCTTGATCCGGATGTTCTGCCCGCTCGAGGTGGTCGCCGACAGCCCCGCCGAGATCGCCCGGGAGGAGTTGTCCTCGTCCCAGTCCGTTAACAGGGGGCCCAAGAACTTCAGGCCCTCGAGGGTCAATCCCTGCTGATAATTGGCGAACGTCATGCCCACGCCTTTGGACAGCGTCGCCCACTCCAATTGCGTGCCCGGCCCGTCGCCGAAAACCCGGAAATGGCCGGTGCCGCGCAGAGTGGCCGTGGGCCCGAGGTAATCCGGCGCGGGCACGGTCAGTTTGCCGGTGAGCTTGTATTTGCCCGCCGGGATGTAGAGCGCGCGCTGGCGGGCCGCCATCGCGTTCAGCGCCGCCTGCAACGCCGCCGTATCGTCGGTCACGCCATCTCCGGCCGCGCCAAAATCCGTCGCTCGGAGGTAGGGGGTGTCCGTGAGCGTTGACAGCAGGGAGGGGCTGAGGTGCGCCGCCGAGACCGCGCCGGCGGCGAGCGTGTTGCTGACCACCGCCCCGGGCGCCAGAGCCTCGGCCTGGATCGCGCCGGCCGCGACCGACTCGGCGCTGGCGGCGACCAGCGCAGTGGCCGCGTTCGCCGCGTGAATGGCGTAGGGCTTCGGCATCAACGCCTGGCGCGGGCTCAAGATAACCGCCTCGGGGCTGTCGCCGGCCCGGACGCTGATTTCCAGCCAGCGCGCCTCGCCGTCGAAAACCTCCGGGCCAAAATCCAAAACGGCGGTGAACAAGCCGTCCGTGACGGAGACATTGGTCAGCAGGAGGGTTTGGCCAACGGCGTTCCCTCCTTCGCTGGCGTCGTAGAGGGCGAATTGCAGATCATAAGCGCCGGTGCAAGGCTCGCCGGCCTGGCTGAGCCGGCCTTGATAGGTAAACTCGCTGCTGATGGGGGAGGCGGCGCGCGCGGGAAGAGCGCCCCCCCACGCGGCCAACATTAAGGAAACACAAACAATCCTAAAGAAAGTCTTATCCATAAACACCTTTGGCTCAGTCTGCGCCCCTTGTACACCGGCCGGCGGTCGAAGTAAAGATTTTTAATTGTCCAGGAAAATTCGCTTTTCAGGATCAGGCGAGCGGCCCAAAATGTCCCGGTCATGAAACAGTTCACCCGCCGCAGTTTTCTCAAAACCACCGCCCTCACCACGGCCGCTGTCAGTCTCGACGCGCTGACCTGGAGCCGCGCCGCGGGCGCCAACAGCGACGTTCGCGTGGCGCAGATCGGTTTTCACAGCCAGGGCGCCGCTCACCTCAAGGCGTTGGGCCGGTTGAAGGGGGTGCGCGTGGTGGCGTTGTGCGACGTGGATCGGCGGGTGCTCGAGGGCAAGGTCAAAGAGTTCGGCGGGCGAGTGAGCGCCTATACCGACCTGCGGAAACTCCTCGAGAACAAGGAAGTCGATGCGGTCTCGATCGCCACCCCGAACCATTGGCACGCCCTGGCCACCATCTGGGCCTGCCAGGCAGGCAAGGACGTCTATGTCGAAAAGCCGGCGAGCCACGATCTGTTTGAGGGGCGGCAGATGGTCGAGGCCGCCCGGAAGTATCGGCGCATCGTCCAATGCGGCATGCAATGCCGCTCTTCGGCGGGGGTGCGCGAGGCGGCGCGATACGTGCGGGCCGGGAAACTGGGCAAGGTGGTGATCGCGCGCGGCTTCTGCTACAAGGGCCGCAAGAGCATCGGATTGGTGGACGGGCCGCAGGCGGTTCCCGACTACATTGACTACGATCTTTGGTGCGGGCCGGCGCCGAAGGATCCGCCGCGGCGCAACGGGAGCAACGGGCCGGTGCATTACGACTGGCATTGGTTTTGGAACTACGGCAACGGGGATTTTGGCAACCAGGGGCCGCACCAGGTCGATGTCTGCCGCTGGTTCCTGGGCGAGGACGCCATCGCGCCATTCTCGATGGCGGTCGGCGGCCGGCTCGGCTACCGCGATTCGGCGGAGACCCCCAACACCCTGATTGTGTATCACGGCTACCGGGTGCCGATGGTGTTTGAGGTGCGCGGTTTGCCCGAGACCCAAGCCCAGCAAAGCGGCTCCTGGAAAATGGACCGCTATAAGGGGGTCAGCATCGGCAACATCATCCAATGCGAGCACGGCTACGTGGTCGTCGAGCCGGATTACCAGGAGGCGGTCATTCACGACAACGATGGCAAGGTGATGTTGCGGATGAACGGGCGTCCGGACGGCGCGGGGGCGGAGGGTGGAAACCGGCCCATGGGCTTGACGGGCGACTCGGGCAACCACTTTGGCAACTGGATCGCCGCGGTGCGGAGCCGCAAACGCGCTGAGTTGAACGCCGACATCGAGGAGGGCCATCTCTCGGCGGGTCTGGTGCATACCGGCAACATCTCCTTCCGCCTCGGCGCCCGCCGGTCCCCGGGCCAGATCAAGGAGGCGCTTCAGTCCGATCGGTCGCTGGCGGAGGCCTTTGATCGCATGGCCGGCCACCTCGAGGCGAACGGCGTGGACCTGGCCAAAGATCTGCTGGAGCTGGGCGCGCCGCTTAAATTTCAGCCCCGCCAGGAGCGCTTTATCGGCGACGCGGCGGCCAACGCCCTGGCCCGCCCGGACTATCGCGCGCCGTTCACCGTGCCCCGGAAGGTGTAAGGTCAGGCCGCGGACTGCTCCGGGATCGAGGATGAGGTGATGCCCGCGTCCGGGCGGCGGCGCTTGCGCCTCGCGCAACGTCCCCGCGGCGGTTTAGATGTAGTACATCTTTTCTTTGGCGGTGTTTTCATCCAGCAATTGTTGGAAATGGATGCTGTCGGCGGCTGATTCGGCGCTGTGCTGGAGTTTTTTCCAGGCGCGTTTCAGTTCCGCCGCGCATTCGGGGTCGTTGAGCGCCGGGGTCTCAAATACCGCGCCGTGCGCCGCCCGCAGGACGTCTCCGAGAGTGATTTCGGCCGGCGGACGGGCGAGCAGGTAGCCGCCCTCCTTGCCCCGCTGGCTGCGCGCGATGCCCTGGGCCTTCAGCTCGATGAGGATCTGCGCGAGGTAATTGGCGGGGATCCCCTGCTCGGCGGCCAGATCCTCGACCCGCACGGGCGCGCCGGCCCCATAGCGTTTGGACAAGCCCAACACCGCGCGCGCGGCGTAATCGCTTTTCACGGATAGCTTCACGCGGGACAGCCTAGCCCACCGCCGCGCTTTCGCAATGCCGCCGTCCGGTCCGCCTTACGCCGCCTTGCGTCGCGGCGGCGAACGCCGGGGGGCTTTGCGGGCCGGAGCTTGGCCGGTTTTCCCGAGGCTTTGCTGGAGCAGATCCACCAGATCGATGATCTGGCCTTTGGCGGCGGGCGCGGCTTTCGGGGCGCGGACGGCCTTGCCGCCGGTGCGGACTTTTTCCTCGACGAGCTGGAGGAGCGCGGCGCGGTATTCGTCGTGAAACTCGCCGGGTTTCCACTTGGCAGTCATGGTGTTAATCAGCGACACGGCCATGTCGAGTTCCTGGTTGGCGAGCTCGGCCTGGGGCGGGCGCAACTCCGCGGAGTTCCGCAACTCGTCCGCGAAGTGGAGCGTCTGGAGCAGGAGCAGGCCGTCGAGCGGTTTGAGCAGCGCCAGATGCTCGCGCGGCGGGCGGATCACCACTTTGGCGACGCCGGCCAGTCCGGTCTGCTCGAGCGCCTGGCGGAGCAGGACAAACGCCTTGTCGCCGCCCTTCTCCGGGGCCAGAAAGTAGGGGGTGTCATACAGGCGGGGATCGATGTCCGAGCTTTGCACGAACTCTTGGATGTCCACCAGTTGATTGGACTTGATCTGGACCCGGGCAAAATCCTCCCGGCTCAGTGCGACATATCGGTTGCGCTCGTATTCATAGCCTTTAACGATGTGTTCGAGCGGGACTTCCCGGCCATCGGCTTCGGCGACTTTCTTGTAGCGAATGCGGCTGTGGTCCGAGTCTCGAAGCAGCGTCAGATCGATCGTTCGGGTGCGCTGGGTCGCCGAGTACAATCCTACCGGGATATTCACCAGGCCAAAACTGATCGCCCCCTTCCAAAGCGGTTTCATGCGTCAAGGTAGGGCAATTCCAGCGCGGCGGGAACGGGGCAAGCACCGTAGCGCGGGTTTGTCCCGGTGGAGCGCGGGGATGGGCGGGACCCGCTCCCGCGGCGGCGGGCGGCCGCAGCGGCGTTCCGTTTCCTTATCGCGGCTCCGCCGGGCATGGGCTATGGTGCGCGGGATGGTGCCGGTGAAACCCTGGAAAGCGGAAGCGGTTCTGCGCCTGCTGCTGAGCATTTTTCTTTGTATTTACGCGGGCTCGGTGGGCGTGGCGGCGCTGCGTTTTGCGCAGGCGGCGCGGCCCGGCGGGGGGCGCTTCTGGCTGGCGGCGACCGGGGCGTGGCTCTGCCTGGGCGCGGCCTTTTATCTGGCGCGCCGACCCTGGCCCCGGGAGAGCCTGCGGCGGTGGTTCGGCGCGTTGCTGATCGCGTTCTATGCTGCTCTGATCCTGGGCGCGGCCGCGCAGCGCCTGGCGGGCGGGGCTGGCGTCTCCGCCGCCCAGATGGCGCTCGCGGCCTTGAGCTTCCAGGGTCTGGCGCTCGTTCTGGTTCATTTTTTTCTGCGCGCCCACGAGCTGGGCTGGCGGGAGGCCTTCGGTCTGGATCGCCGCGCGGGCCGGGCGGCGCTCTCGGGCGCGGCCCTCGCGGTGTTATTTTTGCCGGTGGGCTGGGCTTTGCAGTGGAGCGTCGGCCAACTGTTGCTCCGCCTGCACTTTGACGTGCAGCAACAAGAGGCGGTGCAAACGGTCCAGGAGGCCAGCGGCTGGGCGCCGCGGACGGCCCTGGGCGTGATCACCATTCTCCTGGCGCCGGCGGCGGAGGAAACGCTGTTTCGCGGCATTTTGTATCCCTGGATCAAACAACTGGGTTTTCGGCGGCTGGCGCTGTGGGGGAGCTCGCTGCTGTTTGCCGCGGTGCATGGGAACGCGGTGGCCTTCGCGCCGCTGACCTTGCTGGCGCTGCTGCTGGTGCGGCGGTATGAAAGAACGGGCAATCTGCTGGCGCCCATCGCGGCGCATGCGCTGTTCAACGCTTTGAACTTTGGTTTGCTATTATTGTTGCGAACGTGAAACGACCCTCGGAATTTGAGTTGATCGAGCGGCTCACCCGCGGGCTGGTCCAGCCGCCCGCGGTGTTGGCCGGGCCGGGGGATGATTGCGCGGTGCTCGATCTGGGATTGGCGGAGCGGGTGTTTCTGTTCAAGACCGACGCGGTGGTCGAGGGGGTGCATTTCACTCGCGAGATCGCGCCGGAGCGCGTGGGCCGCAAGGCGCTGGCGCGGTGCCTCAGCGACATCGCGGCCATGGCCGGGACGCCCCAGGCGGCGCTCGTCACCCTCGGGCTGCCGCGTGACTACGACCTGGCGTACGTCGAGGGCATTTACGCCGGATTGACGCGGCTGGCCGAACAGCACGCGGTGGCCATCGTCGGCGGCGAGACCACAACCAATCCCGAGCGCATCTTTCTCTCGCTCGCCCTGCTCGGCTGGGCCGGACGGGAGCGGGTGTGCCGCCGCGCCGGCGCGCGCCCGGGCGACGCGTTGTTTGTGACCGGCGAGCTGGGCGGATCCCTCGAGGGAAAGCACCTCGACTTTGAGCCGCGCCTGGCCGAGGCGCGCTGGCTGGCCGCGCAGTTCCCCATCCACGCGATGATGGATGTGAGCGACGGCCTGGCCGGCGATCTGCGGCATCTCTTGCAGGCCGGCGGCGTGGGCGCGGAGCTGCTGGCCGCGGCCATCCCGATCAGCCCCGCAGCCAGGCGCCGCGCGCGCGAGAAAACCCCGGCCCGGCCGCCGCTCGCCGCCGCGCTCAGCGATGGCGAGGACTTCGAGCTTTTGTTCACCGCTCCGGCAGCCCAGGCCGTCCCGCTGCTTGACGCCTGGAAAATCCAGTTTCCCGGGATCCGGTTGAGCTGCATCGGAAAAATCACCGAGACCCCCGGCCTGCGCGTCCGCGATCGCCAGGGGGTGCGCGTTTTATCCGACCATGGCTACACACATCTCACGTAGCCCGGCCGATACCCTGGGGCTGGGCGAGGCCTGGGGCCGCGAGGCCCGGCGCGGCTGGGTGTTTGCTCTAAGCGGAGAGCTTGGCGCGGGAAAGACGCAACTGGTCAAAGGGTTGGCGCGCGGCCTGGGCTTCACCGGGCGGGTGCATTCCCCCACCTTCTCGCTGGTGAACCTCTACGAGGGCGGCCGGCTGGCGCTGTTTCATCTCGACCTTTACCGGCTGGAAAACCCCGGGCAAATCGCCGCCGCCGGGCTCGAGGAATATCTGCGGCCCGACGGGGTGAGCGTCATCGAATGGGCCGAACGCTGGCTGGACGCGCAATCCTTCCCGGACGGCAAGATAACCCGCGTGACGATCGCAACCCTGGGCGAGAACGAGCGAAGCATCACTTATGACGACCCTGGCACTTGAGTTCTCGTCCGACCAACATAGCGTGGCGGTGCGGCGGCCCACCCCATCCGGCGGACGCCTGGTTTGGCAGCGGATCGAAAGCGGCGGCCGCGCCACGCGGGCCATCGGCATGATCGAAGCCGTCCTGCGCGAGGCGGAGCTCGGGCGAGCAGACCTCGAGCGAATGGTGATCGGTCTGGGACCCGGTTCCTACACCGGGATTCGCGCCGCCCTGGCGGTGGCGCAAGGATGGGAGCTGGCCTGCGGCATTCCCTTGCTGGGCATCAGCAGCGCGGCAGCCGTGGCCCGGGAAGCCTGGGAGCTTGGAATGCGCGGTCGCGTGGCGGTGGTGATCGACGCGCAACGCGGCGAATTCTACCTGGCGCAATGTCAGCTCGAGGAGGCGGGCGCGCGGCCGGGGATATCGCTGCGGCTGGCCGGGCGCGGGGAAATCGAGCGCCTCGCCGCCGAGGGTTGGCGGCTGGCCGGGCCGGGGGCGGATCAGCACTTTCCCGGCGGCCGGCCCGTGTTTCCCCGCGCCGGCGGGCTGGCTGAGCTCGCCGCTGGACGAGCGGATTCCACCCCCGGCGACCAACTCGAGCCTATCTATCTTCGGACTCCCGGTTTCGTGAAAACTCCGCCTTCGCGGCTTTCCGGGATTTGAATCCGGCCCCGGGCATCGCTTATACTGGCGGCCATGGAACTTGCGATCCGCCGGACGAGCTGCCTGGTCACGGCGCTGTTGTTGGGGCTGGGGCTGGCCGCCCCGGTGTTTGCGGCTGAGGCGGAGTCGCCCGAGAACGCGCGCCGCGCCGCTGCCATCGCCGAGTTCACCCGGCGAACCCGCGAGGCAAATTATCCCGCGCTGTTCCAGGCCGCTGGCAAGGAATTCCAGGTTCCGGCGGAACTGTTGGAGGGCATCGCCTTTGCGGAAACCCGGTGGGAACACCTCACCTGGCCGCCGGGCGAAATCGCCTCGCCCGCCACCGGAATGCCCCGCCCGTACGGGATCATGTCGCTGTGGGACAATCCCCACTTCGGACGCAGCCTGGTCGAGGCCGCGGCGTTGATCGGGGCGACGCCCGAGGAGTTGAAGCGTGATCCGCGGCAGAACATTCGCGGCGCCGCGGCCCTGCTGCGCAAGCTGTATGATGAACATCCGAAACCCGCCGACGCCGCCGGGGAGGCTCTCGAGGGATGGCGCTACGCGGTGCGCAAGTATTGCGGGATTCCCGAGCCGGATCTGAATGCCCGGCACGCCCTGGATGTCTATACGTTCATCTCCCAGGGCTACCACCAGTACGGCATCGAGTTCGACGCCCGGCCGGTGGAGCTCGAACCCATCCGCGCGGAGACCGCGCGCATCGTGGCCGAGGAGCAGGCCCGCCGGGGGGCGCTGGCGAATTCCAATGCGCCGCCGTCCGTGCCGGAGCTGCGCGCCAACCCCAAAACCGAAGCGGAAAGCGCCGCCAACCGGCTTACGAACCCCTCGCCCGTGGTCGCGGATGCGATCACCAACGCGCCGCCCGCCTATCCTTCTCCCCGCAGCAGTCTCTGGTTCATTGTCGGCGCCATCGCCGCCCTGGTTCTGATTTTCGCCGCCGCCCGGCGCAACCGGGATTGATGCCCAGGCAGGGACTTCTGGCCAAGGCGGGAGCGTCCGCCAGCTCCCAAACGACGAGGTTTCGGTAAAATGTTCCAACCCACCCGGGCATCCAGGACGGCTCATTCGGCTGACTCCCCTCTCTCGGGGAGCTTGAGCTAACGCGGCCCCTTTGCATCCGCGGCATCCCGGCGTATGGTCTCTCGGCCAATGAGTTTGGAAACACCGAATCCGCCAGGCGCGCGCGCGAATCGTTTGGCGCGGGAGAAATCGCCCTACCTGCTGCAACACCAATACAATCCGGTGGATTGGCATCCCTGGGGGGAAGCGGCCTTCGAGAAGGCGCGGGCGGAGGCCAAACCCATTTTTCTGAGCATCGGCTATTCGACCTGCCACTGGTGCCACGTCATGGAGCGCGAGTCGTTCGAGAACGACCAGATCGCGGCGATTTTGAACCGCCACTTCGTCAGCATCAAAGTGGATCGCGAAGAACGGCCGGATGTGGATCGGATCTACATGACGTTCGTGCAGGCGACCACCGGCCAGGGCGGCTGGCCGCTCAATGTTTTTCTCACCCCCGAGCTGAAACCGTTTTTCGGCGGCACCTACTTTCCGCCCGAGACGCGCCAGGGCCGCACCGCCTTCCCCCGCTTGCTCGAGCAGATTCACCACCTCTGGACGACCCGGCGGGCGGATCTCGTCCAGTCCGCCGGCGATCTGCACCAGCGCCTGGCGGCTACGGCTCAGGCCGCGCCGGCGCCCGGCGAACTCGACGCGCGGGGAATCATTCAACACGCCGGCGCGCGGTTGAAAGAGCGCTATGACACTCGCCATGGCGGGTTTGGCGGCGCGCCGAAATTTCCGCAGCCAAGCCATCCGCGGTTTCTGCTCCAGTACGCGCGGCGCTGCCGCGACCCCGAGGCGGCGCGCCTGGCGCTGCATACCTGCGACCGCATGGCGGCGGGCGGCATTCATGACCAACTCGGCGGCGGTTTCGCGCGCTACTCGGTGGATGCCGAATGGCTCGTGCCGCATTTTGAGAAGATGCTCTATGACAACGCGCAACTGGCGGAGCTGTATCTCGATGCCTTCCTCATCAGCGGCGACGCGCGGCACGCCGCAATCGCGCGTGATATCCTCGGTTACGTGCTGCGGGATTTGACCGATCCGGCGGGTGGATTTTATTCCGCCGAGGACGCTGACAGCGAGGGGCACGAGGGCAAGTTCTATTGTTGGACGCAGCGCGAGTTGTCCGAGCTGTTGACGCCGGAGGAGTTCCGTGTCGCCACGCGCTACTATGGCATCACCGCCGCGGGCAACTTCATGGACCATAGCCATCCGGCGCCGCTGACCGGCCAGAATGTGTTGCGCATCGCCGATCCGGACGCGCCACCCGCGGACGAGCAGTTGCTGGAGGCGGCGCGCGCCAAAATGCTGCGCGCCCGGGCCGGCCGCGCGCGTCCGCGGCTGGACGACAAGATTCTGGCGTCGTGGAACGGGTTGATGCTGGGCGCGCTCGCGCGGGCGAGCGCGGTGTTGAGCGAAGCGAAATACCTGGCGGCGGCGGAGCGGAATCTCCAATTTTTGCGCGCCCGCCTTTGGGATGAGCGCGAGGGGGCGCTGTACCATCGCTGGCGCGACGGAGAACGCGACTCGACGCAGTTGCTGAGCGGCTACGCGTTCCTGTTGTCAGGAGTGCTGGGATTGTACGAGGCGACGCTGGACCCCGGCCACCTGCGCTTCGCCATCGCTTTGGCGGAGGGGCTGCTCGGCCGGTTTTATGACCGCGAACACGGCGGCTTTTGGCAAGCCACTGGAGATCAAAGCGACCTCATCTTGCGGATGAAAGATGATTACGACGGAGCCGAGCCGTCGGGCAACTCGGTCGCGACGCTGGGTTTGTTAAGGTTAGGCCGGATCGCCGGCCGCGAGGATTACCTGGAGGCGGCGCGGCGGACGTTGCGCGGAGCCGCCGCGCGCCTGAGCCAGACGCCGGAGGCGGTTCCCGCCCTGCTTTCCGCGCTGGATTTCGAGGCGGAGGAACCCCGCCGCGTGGTGATCAGCGGCGAGCCGGGGTCGGCGCTCACCTCCGCCCTCGTGCGGGCCGCGCACCAGGTTTATTGCCCGGACAAGGTGGTGCTCGGGCTGGCTGGCCCGGTCGAATCCTTCGCGCGGAGCCTGCCGCCGGAGCCAACCGCCGCCTACCTTTGCGCCGGTCTGGCCTGCCAGCCTCCGGAAACGGATCCGGAAGCGGTCAAACGCGCCCTGGCGATTGGAGGCGCTTCCGGGTGGCGAGCTTGAAAACGCGGGCGGCGAACCCTAGTGTCTGACAGTGCGGCGGGAAGCTACCGAGGGTGGGGCGGGACGCCGGTCATCGCTGTGGATGCCCGGAGTCGTGCTGGTGCTTTCCGTGCTCGCCGCAATCCTGGCATCGCTGACGGTCGGCCTGACGATTCACGAAAAGGATGAGGCGCGGTTTCAAGGATCGGTGCGATGGATCACCCAGGTCATTGATCAAGGGGTGGAGCTATACAGCAGCACCTTGCGAGCCGGGGCCGCCTGGTTTGCCGCGGACCAGACGCCCTCCGGGCACGAATTTCACGAATACGTGACGCGGCTGGAGTTGGCGCGGCATTATCCCGGGGCGCAGGGGATCGGTTTTGCCGAGCGCGTGCCGTCGTGGGAGAAGACGGTGTTTGAGAAGCGGCTGCAACGGCTCTATGGCCCCGCGGCGGAGATCAAGCCGCCCGGGTTGCGTCCGGAGTATTTCCCGATCGTCTTTCTGGAGCCGCTGGATCAGCGCAACGAGGCGGCTATTGGCTATGATATGTTCGCCGAGCCGATCCGCCAGGCGGCGATGGCCCGGGCGCGGGATCTGGGGCGGCAGGCCGCGACGGGGAAGGTGGAGTTGGTGCAGGAGATTGATCCGATCAAGCAGGCGGGCTTTTTGATTTACACGCCGGTCTATCGGGGCGGGAACGTTCCGGCCACGCTCGAGGAGCGCAGGCGCGCGCTGCTGGGTTTCGTGTACAGCCCGTTTCGGGCGGATGACATGTTCCACGGGATTTTCGAGAATGAAGCCCGTCCGCGGCTGCACTATGAGGTGTATGACGGTTTGGCGGCGGCCCCGGCCAATCTGTTGCATGCCTCTTCGCTGCCGGCCTCGAAGCATCCGGAATTCACCGCCATGGAGCGGCTCAATGTGCATGGCCGCCCCTGGACTCTGGTGTTTAAAACCACTCCGGAGTTTGCGGCGGCCTCCAGCCGGGCGCTGGCGGGCTGGGTGCTCGCCATCGGCCTGCTGCTGAGCGTGGGGCTGGCGGGGATCACCTACGCGCTGGCCCGGGCGCGCGGGCGGCTGGAGCTGGCGCGGGCCGAGCTTCAATCCCACGCCGAGACGCTCGAGCAAACCGTCCAGGATCGCACCGCCCGGCTGCGCGAGACGGTGCATGAGCTGGAATACATGTCCTACAGCATCACGCATGACCTGCGGGCGCCCTTGCGGGCGATCCAGAGTTTCGGCGGCATTCTCGAGGAGGAGGCCGCCGCGGCGCTCAGCCCCGCCGCGCGCGGTTACCTGGATCGCATGAAGGCCGCCGCCCAGCGCATGGACGCGTTGATCCGCGACGTGCTGCGCTACGGCGAGATGGTCCGAGCCGACCTGCCGCTTTATCCTGTGGCGCTGTCGCCGCTGTTGCGCGGCATTCGGGACACCTACCCGATGCTGCTCCGGTCCGGGGCGGAGATTGATTTGCCGGACGACCTGCCGCGGGTGCGGGGCAACGAGGCGGCCTTGACGCAATGTTTCTCGAATTTGTTCAGCAACGCCGTGAAGTTTGTCCCGCCGGACCGCCCCGCCCGGGTCCGGGTTTTCGGGGAACGCCGGAATGGCATGGTCCGGGTGAGTGTCCAGGATAACGGGATTGGCATTCGCGCCGAGTTGCAGGGGAAGCTCTTCGGGATCTTTCAACGGCTCGAGCCCGCCTACGAAGGCACCGGCATCGGCCTGGCCATCGTGAAAAAATCGGTCGAGCGCATGGGCGGCCGGGTGGGCCTGGATTCGACCGCCGGCCAGGGGAGCACGTTCTGGGTCGAGTTGCCCGCGGCGTGACCGAGCCTTCCTCCCGGAAGAATTTCGTTTCGCGATGCGGCGGTCTGCGCCATGTTGCTGGCATGGGCAAACGACGCGAAGCGCGCGAGCGCGCGGTGCAGTTTTTGTTTCAGCATGATTTGAATCCGCCGGAGCATTTGGAGGCGGCGCTGGAGCAATTCTGGCAGTCGCAACGGGCGGCGGCGATTGCCGAGGACCGCGGAGCGGCGCGGTGGGGCGAGCAGGTGGAATTGCCGCCCCCGAGCGCGGAAGAGGCGGCCACGAGATTGTTTGCCGATCCGCTGATCCGGGGGTCGCTGGAGCATCGCGCGGAGGCCGACGCGCTGATCGTCAAGTACGCCCGGAACTGGGATTTGCCGCGGATCGCGGCGGTGGATCGCAATATTTTGCGGCTGGCGATTTTCGAGATGCTGCACCGGGAGGACATTCCGCCGGTGGTGAGCATCAACGAGGCGGTGGACATCGCGAAGAAGTTTTCCACGCAGGACAGCGGGAAATTCGTGAACGGGATTCTGGACAAGGTGAAGGGCGAGTTGATGCGCCCGGCGCGGCAGGTAAAGTAGGTTGTGTTCGCGGATCTGCATTTGCACACTTTGTATTCGGACGGGACCTGGCCGCCGGAGGAACTGGCCGCCCGGGCCGCGGCGGCCGGGCTGGGGGCGGTCGCGTTGACGGATCACGACACCGTGGAGGGCTGCCGGGAGATGGCGGCGGCGAGCCGGGCGCGCGGATTGGAATTTCTGGCGGGAACCGAACTGACGGCGGAGCACGAGGGGCGGGAGATTCATCTGCTGGGCTATTGCATGAACCCGGAAGATCCGACGCTGCTGGCGGCCATGCGGCAGTTTCAGGCCGCGCGGCAGGAGCGAATCCGGCGGATGGTGGCGCGGTTGAACGAGCTGGGCTTGCCGCTGACCGCGGACACCGTATTTGAGCTGGCCAATTGCCGCTCGCCCGGGCGGCCGCATGTGGCGCGCGCGCTGGTGCAGGCGGGGCTCTGCGATTCGATGGACGAGGCGTTCGAGCGGTTTCTGAAGCAGGATCGCCCGGCCTGGGCGCCCAAATTTCGGATTTCGACGACCGAGGCCATTCGCCTGATCCACCAGGCGGGCGGCGTGGCGGTGATGGCGCATCCGGGACTGACCCGCGCCGACGAGGCGATTTTGCCGATGGCGGCCGCCGGGCTGGACGGACTGGAATGTTTCCATACCAAGCACACCCCGGCCACGAGCCGCCACTACCTTCAACTGGCGGAGGAGCGCTCGTTGCTGGTCACGGGCGGATCGGATTGCCACGGCCTGAACAAAGGCAAGCCGCTGGTGGGTTCGGTGCGCGTGCCCCGGGAGCGGGTTGAGGCGGTCAAGGCGCGGGCGGCGGAACGGAAAAGTTCCCTGCTCCGGGGCTGAGCGGACGCCTTCCGCCGCGCGGGCTGGTGAGTTTAGATCCGACTTTCCTTTATGGGTTTATTTGAAAAATTTCGGGCCGGGCTGCAAAAAACACACAGCCGGCTGACGCACGAGATCCGCCGGATTATGACCCGGTCGCCGCGGCTGGACGCGGCGGCGGCGGAGGAGCTGGAGGCGGCGCTGCTGGGGGCTGATTTGGGCATGGCAGTCACCACCCGGGTGATGGCGGCGGTGCGGCTCGCGTATGAGACGAGCGGAAATGGGGGGGTGGAGGTGCTGGACGTGGCCAGGGCGGAGGTGGCGCGCAGCTTTCCCGAGGCGGATAACACCCTGCGGCGGGCAGTCGGCGGGCCAACGGTGGTGTCGATCATCGGCGTCAATGGCAGCGGCAAGACCACCACGGCGGCCAAGCTGGCGCATCTGGCGCGGCGCCGGGGCGAGACGGCGCTGCTGGCGGCGTGCGACACCTTTCGGGCGGCGGCGATCGAGCAGCTCAAGCTCTGGGGCGCCCGGCTTGGGGTGGAGGTGGTGGCGGGGGCCTATGGCGCCGATCCGGCGGCGGTGGCGCACGACGCCGTGGCCGCGGCGCAGGCGCGCCAGGCGGACTACCTGTTTGTGGACACCGCCGGGAGGCTGCATACCAAGCACAATCTGATGCAGGAATTGCGGAAGATGCATCGCGTGATGGACAGGCTCGCGCCCGGCGCGCCGCACGAGGTTCTGCTGGTGTTGGACGCCACGACGGGGATGAACGCGCTGAGCCAGGCCCGCGAGTTCAACAAAGCCGCGGCGCTGACCGGGCTGATCCTGACCAAGCTGGACGGCACGAGCAAAGGCGGTGTGGTGATCGCGATTCAAAACGAGCTGAAGCTGCCGGTGAAATTCATCGGCCTGGGCGAGCAGCCGGACGATTTGCAGCCTTTCGATCCGGCGCAGTTTGCCGAGGCGCTGTTTGAGAAGTAAGGAGGGGGGAGTGGACCGGGACGAAACCCACATGCGGCAGGCGTTGCGGCTGGCGCGCCAGGGTTGGGGCGCCACGTCGCCCAACCCGATGGTGGGCGCGGTGCTGGCGCGCGGCGGCCGCGTGATTGGAAGCGGCTGGCATCGCCGGGCGGGCGCGGCTCACGCCGAGGCGGCGGCCATCGCCGACGCGCGCCGGCGAGGCGAGTCGCTTGCCCGCGCCACGCTCTACGTCACCCTCGAGCCTTGCAGCACCCAGGGGCGCACGCCGCCCTGCGCGAGCGCGATCATCGCGGCGGGCATTCGCCGGGTGGTGGCGGGGGCCACCGATCCCAACCCCGCGCATCGCGGGCGCGGATTCCGCATCCTGCGCCGGGCCGGCGTGGCGGTCGAGACCGGCGTTCTCGCGGAGGCTTGTGAAGAGTTGAACGAGGTTTTCAATCACTGGATCACCACCCGGCTGCCCTTCGTGACGGTGAAGGCGGCGATGACGCTGGACGGGAAAATCGCCACCGCGCATGGAGAATCCAAATGGATCACCGGCGAGGCGGCCCGGCAGGCGGGGATGCGGCTGCGGCGGGGGGCGGACGCGATCCTCGCCGGCGTCAACACCATTCTGGCGGATGATCCGAGCCTGACCTGCCGCACCGCGACCGGGCGCCCCGCGGGCAAGCGCCTGCGCCGGGTGGTGCTGGACCGCCAGGCGCGCACCCCCGTCAGCGCGCGGGTGGTGGCGGATGCGGATGCCGCGGGGACGACGATTGTGGTTGCGGAGGAAGCGCCCGCGCGGCGGGTGCGGGCGTTGAGCGAGCGCGTCCGGGTGTGGCGGGCGCCCGCGGGGCGGGAAGGCATCGATGTGGGCTGGTTGTTGCGGCGGCTGGGAGCGGAGGACGTGACGAGTTTATTGGTCGAGGGCGGCGGCGAGGTGAACGCCTCCTTTTTGCTCGGCGGGCACGCGCAACGAGTGGCATTTTTTTACGCGCCGCTGATTCTCGGGGGACGCGAGGCGCGCAAAGCCGTCGCGGGGGAGGGCGCGGCCCGGGCGGAAGAGATCCGGTCCTTGCGGGAGATCCGCTGGCGGCGGCTGGGGCCGGATTGGCTGATGACGGCGCGGGTGGCGTGAGTTCGGCCCGCGCGAGGGCCCGGCCGAGGCGCGGCGCGCGCCAGCCGCCGCCCCGCCAACGGACAACGAATTGCGGTTGCCCCGGAAGGAATTCGCCCGCACCCTCGACGGCGGCATGTTTACGGGCATTGTGGAAGAGGCCGGCGTCGTCGAGAGCATTCGCCGCGCGGACGAATCGATTCAATTGACGGTGCGGATGCGGATTTGCGGCCGCGGGCTCAAGCGCGGCGCCAGCGTGGCCGTGAACGGGTGTTGTCTGACCGCCGTCGGCCTGCGCGCCGCGGGCCGCGACCGGCTGGTTCGTTTTGATTTGCTGCGGGAGACCTGGGAGCGGACCAACCTGCAATTTGCCCAGCCGGGCGCGCTGGTGAATCTGGAGCGGCCCTTGCGCGCGGACGGGCAGTTCGGCGGCCATTTCGTGACCGGACACATCGATGGGCGGGGGACGATCACCCAATGGGAGCGCGCCGGCCAGGATCACGTCCTGGACCTCGCGGCGCCGCCCGGGGTGATGCGCTACATCGTATTCAAGGGGTCCGTGGCGGTGGACGGGATCAGCCTGACGGTGGCGGGCGTGACGCGCCGGGGCTTTCGCGTTTGGATCATTCCGCACACGTTCGCGGTCACGGCGTTGCGTGAACGCAAGACCGGGGACGCGGTGAACCTGGAGGCTGACCTGATCGGCAAATACGTGGAGAAATTCGTCAGCGCGCGGTCGAAGGGTTGAACCGGGCCTTTTCCGCGCCGGCCATCGACGCGGGCAAAATCTCACGCACCCGGCCTTCGGGGATGGCGCCGGTCCGGCCGCGGGCGTCTTTGAACTCATATTGCCCGTGCTTGAGCCGCGGTTTGCTGGCGGTGGTGATTTGTAGGCCGTTGTTGAGCTTCATCACGTAAGCGCGGGAGCAACCAGCGGCGGCGATGGCCAACGCGAACAGAAGGGCTAGGCTGGCAGGTTTCATAATGGAACAGGTTTCGAGCGTCAGCCGATTATGCGGCGTTTTCCTCCCGCCCGGCAACCGGCAAAATCAGAAAACGCATGCGGCTGTCTCCGTGCTTGAGCAGTTTTCGCTCGCGCCAGGGCGCGGGGATTTCCAGGGTGTCGCGTTTGGAATGGCCCAGGACGAATTGCCCGTCCGGAGCGAGGAGACCGGGCAGCGCGGGATGATCCAGGAGTTTTTGGGCGAGGGAAGTGGAGCGGCGCCCGAGGTTTTTCTCTCCGTAAGGGGGGTCGGCCAGGACCAACTCAAAACGCTCCCCGGCAGCGGCAAGCTGGCCCAGCGCGGTGAACACATCCTGCGCGCGGACGCGCAGGGAGTCCGGCGGAAACCCCGCGCGCTCGAGGTTGGCGCGGAGCACGGCGGCGTGGCGTTCGGATTGCTCGACGCAGCACGCGGAGACCGCGCCGCGGCTAAGGCACTCGAGGCTCAGCGCCCCGGTGCCCGCGAAGAGTTCCAGCACGCGGGCGCCAATCACGCGCGGCCCGAGGCTGTTGAACACCGCCTGCTTCACGAGGTCCGGCGTCGGGCGCACCGCCAACCCCTTGGGCGCCTGCAATCGCCGCCGCGCCGCTTTTCCACCAGTGATTCGCATGGCCGCAACATACAACGCGAGCGCGGCGCGCAGAATCCAATTCAGCGGGCTTCCGGGCGGCTCGAGGGCAACGCTGGGGCGGGCAAGCCCGCGGGCGGCTTGATTTCCGGAGCATTTCCCCGGCTGCTGAAACTCATCTCGCCGGTTGGGGAATCGGTGTTTGGGCAGATTCCCTGGGCGCGGCCCCGGCGAGGCTCAAGCCGACGGGAAGAGTGTCTCCGAGCGCCCGGGCCTTGTCGCTGGTCTCCAAGGCGGCGACTTCGGTGACCATGGCGAGCCAGGTGGGCGGGGTTTTGGCCCGGCGGAGGGCGTCGGCGACCGCCTCGCGGAGCGGTTCGCGCAGGTCGCGGGCGCGATCGCCGCTGAGACGGGTGATTTGGGCGAGTGCGAACAACGAGGACTCCTGGGCGGCCCCTTCGGGCGCCAGCAGCAGTTCCGCCCAGAACTCGGCAGTTTGGGGAGTCACGGTGTTCTGCGCGCCGCCATAGATGGGAACCCGCGCCCCCAGGCGGCCGAGCGCCCAGGTCCAGGCGGTCCCGCGGGCGTTTCCCGCCCGGATGCGTTGGACGATCCAGTCGCCCAGCACGGTCTTTTCGGCCGGGTCGAGGTGCTCCAGGGCGGCGGCCAGGCGGACCATTTCTTCGAGACCTTCTGGATGGATCCCCTTGGTTTTGGGGATGCCGGCCGCCGGGCTCGGCGGCACGCGCCAGGCCAGGAACGGTTTGAGGCTGGCCCAAATTTCAGCCTGCCGGGCGGGGGCGAGCCCGCCGGCGAGGCGACGCCAGCAGATCCAGAATGCGCTCCAGACGGATTTATCCTTAATGAACTGCACGCCGGGGGCGAAGAGCTTCGCCGATTCCTCCGCCCGCCAATCATCGAGGGCATAGCCAAAACCCGGGCGCAGGCAAAAGCCGAGCAACTGGAAAAAGACGCGTTCGTGGTTGTCCGAGCGTCGGCGGTGGCGCGCGCCGGCGAAGAGAACGCTCCAGAGCTCGCGCAGCACGGCGGCCCGCCAGTTATCTCGCGATCCCAGGGTTTTTTCCAGGCTGTCCCAGAGATGGCGCGCATCCCTGGGCCGATGGCCGGGCCGGTGCTGAGCGGATTGCGCGACGCCTTTGCCGCCAAAAATCATGCCGATCCAGGCCCGGGCATCCTCGAAGCTGGGGGGCATCGATTCGGTGGCGGTGACCTCGACGGGCGCCGGAGCGCCGCGCAACTCGAACTCGAGCCGCCACCGCTGGCCGGTCTCGTCGGACACGCACCAGAGCTCGAGCGTGCCGATTTCGGTGAGCAGCGCGCGCAGGTGGACCGGGACAGCCCGGTCGGCCGCCGCGGATTTGAGCAGGGTGTGGATGGGGGGCAGCGGACGGAATTCCTCGTTGACGGGGGCCAGCTCGCCGGCCCGTTCGAGGCGGTCGGCCGTGGTGGAATAAATGGGAAACCGCACCGGCTGGTTGAGCGCCAGATGAAAGGTGCGATCGCGAATTTCCACCGGTTCGCCCTCCTCCTGCCCCCGGGGAATGACGCAGAGGGCGGTTTCGCCTTCCGCCTCGCGGCCGCCCACTCCGACATACAGCGCGTGAGCGGCGCCGCCGGTGATTTTGCGCCCGAGCCCATGCCGGGCGAGGCCGTACCAGGCGGCTCCGCGGGCGACGGCCAGTTCGAGGGACTCGTGGCGAAGCAGCGGCGGGGGGGGCGCCCCGGGCCACCAGTCGGAGAGGGCCGCCATCAGCGCGCCAGTGATCGCCGGAGAATTAAACACCCCGCCGTTGAGCAGCAGGGCGTCAGGCCGCGGCAAGCCCGGGCTCTGGATCCCCAGGGCGGCGAACCCGGCCGCGGCGTGCGCCCGCAGGAATTCCGCCAGGTGGCGGGTTACGGCGGGATCCCGGGCGAAGGGCAGGCCGATCTCCTGCAGCGCGCTCCGCGGTCCGCCGCGACGCCGCGCGTCCGGGCCGCCGCGCGGGAAGAAGCCCTCGAGGACAATCGTCTCTGTTTCCTGCCGGCTGAGTTGTCCGGAGAGCGTGCGGCCGACCAGGCGGCTGCCCTCCGCCGCGACCGCCACCGGCCAGCTCTCGGGAGGATTCGCGCCGAGCAGGGCTTCTTTGGCCAGGCGGGCCGATTGCACCAATTGCTGCCATTGGCCCGCCCCCAGCCGGGCGCCGCCGCTGACGAGCCGGGACTCGAGCGCGCGGGCCAGCGCGGCGTCCATATTGTCGCCGCCCAGCATCAAGTGTTCGCCCACGGCGATGCGCTTTAACACCAACCCCCGGGCTCCGGCGCCGGCTTGCACCAGGGTAAAATCCGAGGTGCCGCCGCCCACGTCGATGATGAGGACCAGGCGGACGTCCCGCAACACCTCGTCCAGGCTCGCGCCGAGCCGGGCGGTGAAATCATAAAAGGCGGCCTGCGGTTCTTCAAGGAGCGTGAATTTCCCGAAGCCCGCCTGCCGCGCCGCCTCGACCGTCAGGCCGCGGGCGGCTTCGTCGAACGAGGCGGGCACGGTTACGATCACCTCCTGCCGGGCCAGCGGCGCCCCGGGATGGGCGTGATCCCAGGCCGCGGTCAGGTGTTGCAGGAGACGAGCCGTGGCGGTGAGCGGCGAGATTTTTTTCACCTCCGCCGGGGCGCCCCAGGGCAGCACCGGAGCGGCGCGGTCAATTCCGGGATGGCATAACCAGCTTTTGGCCGAAGCCACCAGGCGGCCGGGCGCCTGCGCCCCGCGCCAGCGGGCCAGTTCCCCCACGATCAGCTCGTCGTCCGGATCACCCCAGGGCAGGCGCAGGGCTCCAGCCGGGAATTCATTTTCGCCCGCCAGATAAAGACAGGAGGGCAGCACGGGCAGGGAGAGCGCTTCGGCGGGCCGATGCAATTGCGGAATGGGAAAATCGTTGACGCGCGCGTCCGCGCCCAGGCTCCGCTCCACAAACGCGAGCGCGCAATTGGAGGTGCCCAGGTCAATGCCGATCAGATACTGGCTTTCACTCATGACGTGATCCGCACAGCGTAATGTGGGTTTCGGCCTGCGACAAATGGAGGAAAAACCAGCCAGCTCCCCGCGAGCTTTCGGTTCCGGCCACGGGCAACGCCAACCTGACCGCTACCGGGAGCTCAGCGACCAGAGCAGGATCGCCGAGGCGGTGCCGTCCATGGTCGGCTCGTTCGAGGAATAGTCGCGCACGTCATCGTGATAGACCGCCGGGCCCTGAAACTCCGCCAGCGGATCGGGTTCGCGGATGCCGACGCCTTTCAGCGATTTGAAAATGCGCTCGTACACCGGTCCGTCCACCAGTCCGCCGCGGACGGGCCGGCCGGTGAGTTGCATGGTCATGAGGTGCGGATCCTGAGGGTGCCGGGCGCCGATCCCGGTGAACATGGTGTAGCCCCAGGGATTGCGGCCGAGGAGCCAATCGCGCTGCTTGGCGGCGAATTCGCGGAACGAGGTGTCGCCGGTCATGCGTTCGTACATCCAGCACTGGGTGGCGAGGGCGACCGTGAGATTGTTCGAGCACCAAATAAACGGCACGCCGATGCGGTAAGGGTTTCGCGCGCCCGCGCGCGCGCATTTTTCCAGGCCTTCGCGATAGTAGCCGGCGAGTTCCTTGCGCAACGAGCGATCGGCGAGGTCGTAAAGCCGGAAATGGCCGGCGTTCATGAAGGGGTAATAGTAATAGTGCGGCGCCGTCTCGAGGCCCATCCAGCCCTCGGCGGCCGCGAGCCGGGCATAGCGGGCCGCGTCCCTCAGGTAGCGCTTTTCACGCGTGGCCCGGTAGAGCTCCGCCGCGCCCCATTCCATGTCATCCGTCCAGGTGCTTTCCTCATAGCGATAGGGCGCCTTGACCGAGTTGCCCTGTTGATAGCCTTCTTTGGCCAGGCCCAAATCATACACCTCGCGGCCGGCTTGCAGGCAGCGTTCGGCGAAGGGTCGGTGGACGGGATCTTGGCGCCACACCTGCCAGGCCAGCGCCATGGCGGCGGCGTAGCGCCCGGCGAGGTTGGCGACGCCGGTGCTTTCGCTTTTATATTTTTCGAGACCCTGGGGTTTGCCGTCGGCGAAATACACCACCCGCGCGCCGCCGGGACCCCAGCCGTAATCGGCGATTTCATTTTGCGGCAGTCGCCGTCCGGTGTGGTCGCGGTCGTCCGCCACCTGATGATAGAGCTGGTCCGGCGCCGGATGCAGCCGGAGCATCCAGTCCAGCCCCCAGCGGGCCTCGTCCAACACATCGGGGATGCCGTTGGGGCCGGCCTGTCCGAGGGCGTTGCAGGCATCGGCGAAATGGGCGCGCTGACCGGGATCCGCCAGCTCCCAGGCGAGCAACAATTGCGCGGTGGCATTGCCCGAGGTGATGAGGTATTTCAGCAAATCGGCGGCGTCGTGCCAGCCGCCGCGGGCGTCCAGGTGGGTGCCGTTGGTCAGCGGGCCGTAGGCGGTGCGGCCGTCGAAGGGGTGGCAGACGGCATCAAGCCAGGGATTGTATCCGCAGCGTTGCTGGCGCATGAACTCGAGCAGTTGGTCCGGCAGTTTGGCCAGCGGCGCCCGGTTGATTTCAAAGGGCGGGGATTCGGCTCCGCCGAAGCGGAGGGCGTAGGCGCCCGGCTGCTCCAGGCGCGAGAAATCGAGTTCGACATGGTTGCTCCAGCGGCCCCAGGCGACGCTTGGCAGCGGCGTGGCGACACCTTGAAAGGCCGCGCGCCGCGTCCCCGCGTCGATCACGGTGAAATCGGCGGGCAGGGCTGCATCGGAAAAAGCCAGCGCGATCTTCGGTTCGCTCGCCGCGTAGCCCAGTTGGTTGGCGCGGATAAACTCCGCCGCGGGCGTGGACAGCGCCGCGAGCCAACCGCCGACCACAAGGGAGTGGATCCATTTCACAGGAACAGGATTCAGGAAAGTTCCCTTGTGTCAACTACCCAGGACACGAGCGCTCCCGAAACGTCCTTTTTAGGCGGCATTCCCCGCCGGTTCCTGCCCGAGTGCCCTGGCTTTCATCCGTCTGCTTCCTGAACCATTGAGATTCTGGCATTATCGCGGGCCTCGACAGACTGAAAATAGTCTCGGCGGTGCGAATTTCCCGGCCTGATCCCGCGTCAAAGCATGACCTTCCGCGTTGCGAAGATCCGCGACGAAGCGGGACTGATTTGATGAAACTGACAAAATACTTGCTCGCCGTGGCGCTGG
>JBDHQH010000043.1:0-27890 GCA_039806935.1 Verrucomicrobiota bacterium | reverse complement strand
GGCTTGCCGGAATGGGTTGATCCGGTGAAGAATTCCCCCCATGACGGCGGCCTCTTTCGTCAACCAGGTTTCGGGGTGGGTCGATAGCGCCCTGGGGCTGATCTACCCCCAGACCTGCCAGATCTGCCGCCGCCAGCGGGCCACCACCCGGGAAGGCTTTGTCTGTGGGGAGTGCCGCGATGGCGTGCGCTGGATCCTCCCGCCCTGCTGCGGCCGCTGCGGGCAGCCCTTCGAGGGCAACATCACCACCGAGTTTGTTTGCTCGCAATGCCAGCAACAGAAGCTGCACTTCTCCTTCGCCCGGGCTGCGGTCGCCGCCCGATCCACCGTTTTGGAAGCCATCCATCAGTATAAATACCAGCGCGCCTTGTGGCTCGAGCCATTCCTGGCCGAGTTGCTGGTTCAGCCCGCCGCCGGGCAACTTCGGGCTGGCGGTTGGGACGCCCTGGTGCCCGTGCCGTTGAACCCGGTCAAGGAGCGGGAGCGGGAGTTCAATCAAGCCGAAAGGCTGGCTCGGCGGCTCTCCGCGGCCACCGGAATTCCACTGGGCAAAGGTCTCGTGCGGCGCGTGCGCCACACCCGGAGCCAAACCCTCCTGACCCGCGAGGAACGCGAGGAAAACATGCGGGGCGCATTCGAGGCCAACGAACGAAAGCTGGCCGCCCTGGCTTTGGCGCGGATGCCTGCGGAACCCCCGCGGTTGGTCATTGTGGACGACGTTTTCACCACCGGCGCCACCTCCAATGCCGTCGCCGGCGCCTTGCGGCGCGCCGGAGCCGGGGAAGTTTGCGTCTGGACAGTTGCCCGCGGAATCTGAATATTACGGCATTCATGGCAACGACATCGTTCACGAAAAAGACCCTCGGGCTGGAGACCGCCGAGGCGGCAGCCAAACCGTCGTCCGCCGCGAACGCCACGACTTTTGCCAAGAAGCCCAAGCTGGGCGGAAAAGCCCGAAAACGCGAGATTCCCGAGGGGCTGTGGACGAAGTGCCCGAAATGCGCCAACCTCGTGTTTGACAAAGAGTTGGACGAGAACCTGAAGGTGTGCCCCCGTTGCGAACATCACTTTCCCATTGGCGCGCGGGAACGCATCAATTCTCTGGTGGAAACCTGCACCTTTGAGGAAATGGACGCGGGCATGACCAGCCGCGATGCGCTGAATTTCACGGGCGTGGCCTCTTACACCGCCAAACTCGAGGAGTATCAGAAAGCTACCGGCCTGAAGGACGCCGTCCTCACCGGCCTGTGCCGGATCGAGGAGTTTCGAGTGGCCCTGGGGGTCATGGATTTCACCTTTCTGGGCGGGTCGATGGGCTCGGTCGTCGGCGAGAAGCTTACCCGGCTAATTGAGCGGGCCACCGAGAAGGAACTGCCTCTAATCATCATCTCGACGAGCGGCGGGGCGCGCATGTATGAGGGCATGTTCAGCCTCATGCAAATGGCCAAGACCTGCGGCGCTCTGGCTTACCATGCCAAAGCCCGCCTGCCCTACCTCAGCGTGCTCACGCATCCGACCACCGCCGGAGTTATGGCCTCCTACGCCAGCGTCGGCGATTTGATCCTCGCCGAGCCAGGCGCCATGATCGGCTTCGCCGGACCGCGGGTCATCAAAGACACCACCCAGGCGGAGCTGCCGCCGGGCTTTCAAACTGCCGCGTTTCTGCTCGAGCGCGGGCTCATCGATGCCATCGTTCCCCGCAAAGAGATGAAAGCCCGGCTGGCCGATTACCTGGGCTACCTCACCGCCGGACGCCGGCTGGCCAAACGAGCGTAAGCGCCGGCCCGCCGGCTATTTTCGGCAAGGCGGCTGGCTGGCAAGCTGCACCAGGGCCTCGAGCACCCGGGCCTTCTGCTCCGAGCGCAGGATTAAAAACCGATCCCGCCCCGAGGGCGAAGGGGTGTGCCGGGTGAAACCGTCCGCTTCGACCCGCACCTCCCCCGGCTCGGAAAGATCGAAATAACCCCGATCCGGAAAAACCGCGCACAACACCGCCGTAAGATCCCACGACGGACGATTGTGCGGCGGCGGACGATACAAATAATACGACTCGGCGACCGGATGATGCCGCGCGTAGCCAAAATCCCGCTCGATGCTCGCGGCCGGATAAGGCACGGCGATCCCGATCTCGAATCCGCTCCACACGACCGGGGTGGGCCAGTCAGCCGCCACCGTTTGCGCCGCCGGCAGATCGCGCACCACGTTGAACTCCAGGTAACGCGGATTCTTGCCGATCGCGGTAAACGCGCCCGCCATGACTGAGAGCAGCTTCACCTTGCGCCGGACTAATTCCGGGCCGGCAAGGGGCGAATGCCGGTCCGGACCGCTCGCCAGCAGCGCGGCCAGGTTTGAAAAATAGCCTACCTGCACTAAAATCACTGAACCATCCGTCTCGGCGCTGAGCAGTTGCCGCAGCAGCGTAACTGCCGTCGGCGCGCGCGAGCCTTGCTTTAACCGGTGGGGGTAGCGCAGCCGGCCAGCATCCCGCCGCTCAATCAACCCGAGGTATTTGCTGGCCTCCTCCCCCGGCTTGGCCCACGGCGGAACACAGCCCACCGGGATATTCGGCCGTCCGTAAAAGCCGTTGATCGCCTCGGCAAACGGCCCGGCCAATTCGGTCGGATTGCTGATCGTCACGCCGAGCAACTCGCAGGCTCCGCGGCTTTGCAGCGCATGCAGCATGGCCAGCGCCAGCACATCATCGACATCGTTGCCCAGATCCGTGTCAAAAATAATTTTCGCCGCGGGCGCCGGCGAAGCCGGGCCGCTTGCGGTCGTCCCGGACAGCCCTATTGCCGGGAGCATCCCCGCCAGCAGCAGGCCCATCCAACAGCGCCAGTGACATTCACGAAAAATTCTCATCTCAAATTCAAACTCCGCAAAAGGTAATCCGTGGCCTTTCCGTGCTGCCTCCGCCGACCGGTAGCCGCGGCCGCCGAAACGCAGCCGACTGCCAGAGGGACATCCCTCGCCCTGGCGCATCCGCTGCAGTTTTTCGACGTCCGGATTTCACAACCCCGCCCTCGCGGCGCTCAGATAACCGCTGAAGGCCGCCTGGGTGATTTTCTCCTGCGACCACTCCCCGGGCAGAAATTCCGCCGCGATCCGGCCGGCGGACATCACCGCGATCCGGTCGCAAACCGCCATCAGTTCGGCCAGTTCGCTCGAGACAAACACCACCGCCTTTCCCGCCGCCGCCAGATCCCGCAGCACCTGATAAATCGTGTCCTTGGCCGCCACGTCAATCCCGCGGGTCGGCTCGTCAAACAGCAGCACCCGGCAATCCCGCAGGAGCCAGCGGCCGATCACGATCTTTTGCTGATTGCCGCCGCTCAATTCGCCCACCGCCTGCTCGAGCGAAGCGCAGCGCACGCCCAGGCGCGCGCGAATCTCCTCCGTGGCTGCGCTTTCCGCCGCCTGATGCGTCCAGCCGCCGCGGCGGCTGTGGCGCGGCAGCGTGGCCAGGGTCGCGTTAAAACGAACCGATTGCGGCAGCAGCAACGCATCCTGCTTGCGATCCTCCGGCGCCATCCCGATGCCCAGACGCACCGCATCCGCCGGCCGGCGGATGACCACCGGGTTGGGATCGTCGCCCAGATAAATCTCGCCGGCTTCCTTTGGATCCGCGCCAAAAATCGCGCGCAGGGTCTCCGTGCGCCCGGCGCCGATCAGCCCCGCCAGTCCGAGAATCTCGCCGGTATTTACCGAAAAATCCACGCCGCGCACCCGCGCGCCCGCCCGCAGCCCGGAAACGCGCAGGGCGCGTCGTCCGGCACTTCGCCCCCCCGCTCCGCTGCCCCGCTCGGGCAGATCGTGGCCCACCATTTCGCGCACCAGTTGCTGGTTGCCCACCTCGAGCGCCGGGTGGGTCGCCACCCGGCGCCCATCCCGCAACACCGTGACCCGCCCCGCAATTCGCCGGATTTCATCCATTCGATGGCTGATGTAGATGATGCCCACCCCCCGCGCCTGCAATTTCCGGATGTTCTCAAAAAGCGTGTCTATCTCGGGATCGGTCAGCGCCGCCGTCGGCTCGTCCAAAATCAGCAACCGGCAATTTCGTTCGAGGGCGCCGGCGATTTCCACCAACTGCTGCTGCCCAACCCCCAGACGGCCGGCGTTCAGGGTGGGATCAATATCCTCCAAGCCAACCCGCTCCAGCGCTCGCCGCGCCTGGCGCGCCAGGTCGGCGAAGCGCACGAAACCCAAACGGCTCGGAAGGCGATCCAGAAAAATATTCTCGGCAATGCTCAGCGTCCCGATCACGTTCAGTTCCTGCATCACCATGACCACCCCCGCCGCCTCCGCCTGGGCGCGCGTCGCTGGGGTGTGCGGTTGCCCCGCCAACGTGATGACGCCGCGATCGGCGGGAGTCAATCCGCACAGAATGCGCGCGAAGGTGGACTTGCCCGCCCCGTTGCTGCCCACCAGCGCGTGAACTTCCCCGGCGAGCAGCTCAAAATCAAAATCCGCTAATACCGGCACGCTGTAACTCTTGTGCAAGCCGGTGACGTTCAGGAGTGGCGCGGCGCCTGGCATGGATTCAGTTCGGCTGGCCGCCTTCGGCTGCGGGACGCCTCGGCGCGCTCCGGAACGAGAATGACGAATCCAAACCGTTGGTTCTCAAACTCCGCAAACCCGCGGCCCAAGTCAAACGCAATCACCGAAGTGGCAAACCGGCGACCGGCTCGGCCCCTGGTCCTGAAAAAAGTCAACCTTTTTGTTGACCGACGAGGTTTTTTGGCTAAGCTACCGCTAATCATTATATGAAATCCAAAATTCTCGCCGCCGTCGCTTCCGTATTCGCGGTGGCTCTCCCGGCTTCCGCCGCTCCCGTCACCGGCTGGGTGGTCGGGCTGGACAACGCAGCGCATGTCTCGCTCACCGGAGCCGAGACGGCCTCCCCAACCCTCGGCGACGGCACCGCCGAGAACGCAAAGAACACCTCGATTTACGCCGTGTTCCCCTCGGTCACCCTGGCGGTCGGGGATATTTTGACGCTTTCCGGAACCTTCGAGCTTACCACCGCCGTCGGGTTGGCGCCCACCGCCCGGGCGGCGGAATTCCGCTGGGGATTGTTCGATGTCAACAACAGTTTGAACGTGAACGGCTGGCTGGGTTACTATGCCTCGTCCGACTCGGCGGCGGCTACCGCGGGCGTGCGCCGGAGAAACTCACCCAACAACGCCGGGTACTATTCCTCGACTGGGACCACACTCCTGTATGCCAACTCCCTGGTGGACAATACGAAGATATTTGACGATGCCACCTATAGCCTCACCCTTTCGCTCCAACGCACCTCCAGCGGCATTCTCCTGAGCTCCACCCTCGCCAATTCGCTCGGCTACGCCTTTAACCCGCAGTCTTATGAGGACACGGCGGCGAACACGTTCACCTTCAACCGGGTCGGATTCCTCTCCGGCGGCAATCTCAACGTGGACCAATTGAAATTCGGCGATCTCGCCGTCACGCTCACGCAAGTGCCCGAACCGGGCGCCGGGGTGTTGCTGCTGCTCGGCGTCCTCGCTCTGGCCCGCAAAGGGCTTCAAGGGGCCGGTTCCGCCGTGTCGCGCGTCACGCGCGCGTGAAGCGCGCCCGCGTCATCGAACCATAACGGGTCGATGGCCAGGAAACGGTGGAAGCTGATGTTGTCCTCCCATTTTTGGTGGTACACCAGCCAGAGCTTTCCGTCCGGCCCGGTCACCACGCAATGATGGCCCGGGCCAAGCACCTTCCCGCCGCGGCCGGCAATCGGGTTGCCCGCGTATTTGGTGAAAGGGCCCAGCGGTGAACTCGCGGTGGCGTAGCCGATCCCGTAGTCCGGCGAGTCGGCGCCCGTCCCGGAATACATTAGATAATACATTCCCTGGCGCTTAAGCATGAACGGGCCCTCCGTCACCTGCCCGCTTTTCTTCTCCCATGGTTCCGTCGGCCAGATCACTTTTGTCACGGCTCCCTCTTTCTTCACCGGCGTGGCCATGGGTTGAGCCAGGATTTTAAACCCCGCCGCCAAATCGACGTAGTACAGGTAGAGTTTCCCGTCCTCATCCTGAAACAGATGCGCGTCAATCGCCGGGCTGGCCAGCGTCGTCAGGTCGGTAAACGGCCCCAGCGGGCTCTCCGCCACCGCCACCCCGATTTGCTTTCGGCGCGGCGATTCGGCGGCCTCGTGGTTGTCGGTGTAATAGAGATAAAACTTGCCGTCGCCGCGCTCAAAATGAAACACGTCCGGCGCCCAATCCCCGCCGCGCGGATCCTGGAACGCCAGTCCCTTGAGCTCCCAGTCCACCAGGTTCGTCGAGGTAAAAACCTCGTAGCCTCGCGTATGAGTGGTGGCGTAAAGGTAATAAACACCCTTCACCCGGATCACGTGCGGGTCGGCCATCTCCCGCCCGGGCATCAGCGGATTCTGGTACGTGCGAACGGCGTTCCGGCTGGCGATCGCGGGTTGATCAGCGCCCGCCTCCAGGCAGAAAGCCAGCAGCAGGGACGGGCCAATGACGGCGGCGCAAATCTTTCTGTTCATCCAGCAGCCAGCATCCGGACGGCGGCCAGGCAAGTCAAGCCGGGCAATGGGATCCAAATCCGCGCGCAAGAATTTCAGGAGAATTTTGCGGTATTCTTCCGCGCGTATTTTCTGTAATTTTTGCTCCGAGTATGCGCCGGATCACACTTCTCGTCGCGGGCGGATTGATATTCTCAGGACAGCCCTTGTCCGCCGCGCCGGATGACGGCGGACACATGGAATCGGCGGCCAGGGAAGCCGACGACGGGCTCGGCCGGGATTTTCTCGTGAGCGTGTGGCAGGCCGACAAGGGATTGCCGGCCAACCTCATCCAGGCTCTCGCTCAAACTCCCGACGGCTTCCTGTGGCTCGGGACTCACCAGGGTTTGGTTCGTTTCGACGGGGTGCGATTCCAGACGTTTTTCTCGATCCCCGCCGGGCTTCGGTATGGCGTTCGGGTTGATCCTTTGGCAGTGGATGATCGCGGGCGACTCTGGGCAGTCCCCGATCAGGTCGGTTTTGTGTGCCGCGAAGCGGGAGGATTCACGGAGGTACTGACGAATGGCGCCGTGCTCCAGGCCCGGGCGGAAAGTCTGTGTTCGGACGGCCAGGGCAGACTCCTTTGGGTCGATGCCGGCGGCAGGCTGGGCCAGATGGAGGCGGCATACCCGGCCCAGGCAGAAGCGATTGACGGCAAGATCGCTCCGGGCGCGCGCTGGGTGCGGGATTTTCAGGGCGGGCTGTGGCTGGCGGCTCCGCGCGCCCTTTGGCGTTATGACCACGGCAAGTGGATCGAACTGGAACCTCCGGGCGGCCCCACGCAGGTCGTCACGCCGCGTCGGGAGGGCGGTCTTTGGCTGGCGTCCCGGGGAAAGCTGCAGGTGGTGAACACCACCGGGGAGATCCTTGAGTGCGCCGCATTTTCATGGAGCCAGGGCGCACGGGTCACGCAAATGTTGGAGGATTCCTCGCGCCGGCTTTGGATTGGTACTTCCTCCGAGGGCTTGTTTTGCCGGAACACCGGCGGAATCCATCAGGTGTGGCCGACCTCCAGCGCCATTCTCTGTCTGCTGGAGGACTCCCAAGGGGAAATCTGGGTCGGCACGCGCGGAAACGGTTTGGCGCGTGTCCGCAGTCGGCGCTTTTTCATGCACAACCGCGTGACGGGACTGGTTGGCGAATTCGTCCGGAGCCTTTGCGAGGATGGCGCCGGCCGGGTTTGGGCGATTTCATCCGAGGGCGCGCCTGCATACTGGCAAAGTAATCAATGGCGGCGATTGGATGGGTCCACCGGCTGGACGGCTCCCGAGTCCCTTTCGGTGATCCCGGCCGCTGAGGGCGGGGTATGGATCTCGACGACCCGGCGCGAGCTCTGGCGTTGGCGGGATGGACGGGCGGAAAAACAGGCATTCGACGGCGAGTTGCGCAATCCCGCCGCGGATCTGCTGGAGGATCGCCAATCGCGGGTGTGGATGGTAACCGACAACTCGGGACTCTACTGTCTCGAAGGCCGGAAGCTGACTGGCTATTCGAGGCGGGATGGGCTGCCCAGCGATCGGATACGGCGCCTGTTGCAGGACGACAAGGGCCGAATTTGGGCGGGGGATTGGGAAGGCGGCGTCTCCCTGTGGAATTCCAATGGGTGGAGCGTGCTCCGCCAGCAGAGCGGCCACCGGGACGCCATCCGAAGCATGGTTTGGGCGGATGGGGCGCTGTGGATCGGCACCAGCGCTGGCGGGCTGCTGCGGTTCAAGGACGGCCAAACCGTCCGGATCTCCACCGCTCAAGGTTTGCCGAATGATTGCGTCCAGCAATTGCTGCCGGACGGGCGCGGGGCGCTCTGGGGCTGCGCACCGCACCGCCTGTTCCGGTTGCCGCTGGCGCAATTGAACTCCGTAGTAAATGAACCATCCCGGCGCGTAGATCCGGTGGTTTACGGCCGCGAGGATGGCCTGCCGGAGACCTCTTTCGCCGCCTGGCATGATCCGCGTTGCTGGCGGGCGCGCGACGGCAAATTGTGGTTCGCCACCGCGAGCGGCGCACTGCATTTCCGAGTGGACAGCCTGCCGGAGACGCGCCCTCCGCAGGTGCTGATCGAGCGGGTGTTGGTGAACGGAAAGCCCGCGGCGCCCGACGACTTGCGCGGACTGCGCCCGGTAACGGGGCGGGTGGAATTTCAGTTTGTGGCCCCGTGCCTGGCGGCGGATGGGCGGGTGAGGTACCGCTACCAGCTTGACGGGGTGGACCCGGATTGGGTGGAAGCGGGGGCGCAAACTTCAGCCATCTACGCGAGCCTTCCGGCCGGAAACCGCGCCTTCCGCGTGGCGGCAAGGAGCCCGGAAGGCGTTTGGAGCTCCGAGCCCGCAACCTTGTCGCTGGTGTGCCGCGCCTATTTTTGGCAGACGGAATGGTTCTTTGCGCTGGCGGCGGCGGCGACCGCGGGCGGAGGAGTCTGGCTGGCCAAGCGCGCGACCTTGCGCCGGCTCAACCGGCGGATCGAACGGTTGCGCCAGCAGCACGCACTGGATGAGGAGCGGGCGCGCATCGCGCGGGACATTCATGATGAATTGGGCGCGAACCTCACCAGCATCGGTCTGATGGCGGATTTGGGCGCCCGGCACAAGGCGCAACCGGCGGCTGTCGAGGAGGAGTTGCGGCAAATCTCGCAGACGGCGCGCGAGAGTGTGGCGGCCATGGACGCCATTGTCTGGGCTTTGAACCCGCGCCACAACTCCCTGGACCATTTCGCCAACTACCTAGCGCAGTACGCCCGTGATTTTTTCCGGCCCGCCGGCCTGCGCGTGCGGCTGGATTTGCCGGCTGATCTGCCGCCCTGCCCGTTGAGCGCCGAGCGCCGGCACGAGCTGTTCCTGATCATCAAGGAATGCTTCAACAATATTGTCCGCCACGCGGCGGCCACCGAGGCGCGCCTGGCGTTGTCCGCCACGGAGGGTTGCCTGCGCCTGACGATCGCCGATGACGGCGGAGGCTTGGCCCCCGGCGCGCCGACGGCAGGCCAGGACGGGCTGGACAACGCGCGACGGCGCATCGAGCGGCTTGGCGGGACGCTGCGGATTCGGAGCGAGGCCGAACGCGGCACCCGCCTGGAATTTACGCTGCCGCTGGAGGCCGCCCGGGCGAACTCCTGCATTTTATGGTGTTGAAAGTCGCCGTAGTGGAGGACGACGCGCGCTGGCGATCGAATCTCGAGCGGCTGCTGCGCGAGACAGCGGGATTGGAATACGCAGGCGGTTATTCCACTGGAGAAGCCGCCCTGGAGGCGTTGCCCCGCTGTCCGCCGCAGGTGGTTTTGATGGACATCAACCTGCCCGGCATGTCGGGCGTCGAATGCACCCGCCAATTGCGCATTCTCCTGCCCCGGACACAAATCGTGATGCTGACCGTTTACGATGACAGCGATCGGATCTTTCAGGCCCTGCAAATGGGCGCGCATGGATACTTGCTCAAACGTGCCACAGCGGAGGAGATTGTGCGGGCGGTTCAGGATGTGCAGGACGGCGGAGCCCCAATGTCCGCCTCCATTGCGAGAAAAGTAGTGCAATCCTTCCAACTCCGGAAGGTGGCGGCGAACTCCGACGCGGTGCTTTCGCGGCGCGAGTCGGAGGTGCTCGACTATGTCGCCCGCGGGTTCTCCGACAAGGAGGTGGCGGACGTCCTCGGCCTGACCTCCGCGACGGTTCGCAGTTACCTCAAAAGCATTTACAGCAAACTGCATGTTCACTCCCGCACTCAGGCCGTTTTCAAGAGATCGCCCCGCGGGCTGGAGCCGTGACGTGCTGAGGAGTCCGCAACCTGGAGCACACCCAAACCTGCCGACGGTTCTCCCTCTCCCCTTCCCCAGCGGAGAGGGCCGGGGTGAGGGGTTTTCGTACGTGTTTTATCCAGTGGTTTCCTCTGTAAAACCCGATGTGCCCCAGGAAGCATCGGCATCATCGATTGAAGGGCGGCTGATTCTACCCTCATTTGAGGGTATTCAGTTTCCAGTGATTTTCGTTACAATTTAAACTTGATTTGGGAACCGTGCGGAAACAAGAACCGTGTAACTCTAAAGGAAGCTATGAAATATTTAATCCAGACGGTGATCGTTGGAGTCGCGCTCAGCAGCACCGCGTTGCAGGGTCAGGTGATTTTCGCCGATCATTTCAACGTAACGGGTTCCGGCACCGGTTTCGGCGCGAACTCCGGGGTAAATACGGACATTGCCTCCCGGACAACGGGCTCCGCCGCCACGGGACTGACCTACATCAAATCATCGGGAATCACGCGGGGAGACGGAACCTTCAGCGTCGCCAACGACAAGCTGCAAGTTGGATTGGGCTCCGCTTCAGGCCGGTTCACATTGTCGGCGAATGGATCAAGTCCCTTTGACTTTGCTTCCGCGCTGGGCGTGGCCGGCGCCACTGCGGCGAATCCGGCTATCTACGACCTCACGATCAGCATGGCGAACAATTCCAGCGGGATTCAACGATTCTCTTTCGCTTTGGCCACCGTCGAGGATTCTGCCAACTTTTGGGATTTTGGCGTGCAGCTATGGCGCGCCAACGCGGCCAACGATTTTTACACCATTCAAAAACGGATCGACGCCGCCTCCTACAGCGAGGCTCCCAGCGCTGGCGCCTCGGGCGATGTTAACTCCGCCATTATGAGCATGAATCCGGGCTCTTACGGCACCCAGGTGGACTTTCGGATACGGGTTACGGATGCGGGTGCGGAGAGCGGCGACAACTACAATTCCCGTTTGCAGCTTTTTCTGAACGATACGGAAATCTATGACACCTCCGCGGATGCCGAATTGGGAAACCATTGGCGTTTGGATGGCGCCGGACGGTTTTTTAGCTGGGATCAGGCGCCGAACTCCGGGCCGGTCACCTATGACAATTTCTCCGTGACCATCGTGCCGGAGCCCTCGACGCTGGCTCTCTGCCTGCTTGCGGGAGCGGGTGGCCTGGTCTGGCGCCGCTGGTGATCGGCAATGCCCGTCAGAGCCGTGGCGGGGTTCGCTTGGGGCGGCGGTCGCGGTGCGCAGCGTCACGCCGTCCGGCCGGCGCGCGGAGATTCCGCAAGGCCAGGGCGGAAGGGAGGGAATCGCGCCGGTTCGCGGCTCATGATCACCCTAATTTTGGGGTATGCCCCCGCGGCGCGGTTTGCTGCTAGCATGTCCGCCGCAAATGAAGTTTTTCAAAGTGATTTCCGCAGGGTTGTTCCTGCTGGCGACGGGCCTGGCCTTTTCCGCACAACCGCCCAACATCCTATTTATCTTCATTGATGACAGCGGCTGGGGTGATTTGTCGTGCTACGGCAATCCCGTAAAAACCAAGGGGGGAGATCCGATCACCCCCAATCTGGACCGTCTGGCCTCGCAGGGCATCCGGTTCACCCAGGGATACGTGGCTTCGCCCATCTGCTCCCCTTCCCGCACCGGCGTCTTGAGCGGCATCGAACCGGCTCGCTACGCGATCTACAGCTTCTTGAACGACCGGGCCGCGAACGCGACGCGCAACATGGCGGATTGGGTCCAATCGGACACGGTCAGCGCACCCCGTCTCTTTCAGCAGGCGGGTTATCGCACGGGGCAGTTTGGAAAATGGCACATGGGCAACGGCCGCGACGTCAACAATGCGCCGCCTCCCGCGGAATACGGCTTTGACGAGTCGCTCGTGGCCTTCGAGGGCAACGGAAACCGCCTGCTCTACTACAACGACGACGGCACGAAATACGGTCTGTCCAAACAAAACGAGGACGCCACCGTCGGAACCTACGAGTACGTCTATTTCTACGAGGCGGCCGGGCGGCACACCGACGCGGCGCTGCGCTTTATCACCAACGCCGTCCAGGCGGGCAAGCCATTTTACGTGCATGTGCCTTACAACGATACGCATTCGCCCTACAATGTGCCGCCGGGCCAGGAGAATGATTTCGACCACATCACGAGCGACACCACCGGCAAGCTGTTTTTGGGGGAACTGCATAATCTCGACCGGCAGATCGGGCGGTTGGTGGAGGGAATCGACGGTCTGGGCGCGGCCTCAAAAACCCTGGTGGTCGTGGTGGGGGACAATGGCGCGCCGAAGGACGCGCTGGAAACACTGCTCAACCGCAACGGGGGGTTGCGCGGGGGCAAAGGCAATTTGTACGAGGGCGGAGTGCGCGAGGCGTTTATCATTCGCTGGCCGGGAACCGTCCCCTCCGGGGTGGTCAATTCTAATACCGTGGTTTCGACGCTCGATTTGCTGCCGACCTACGCGGCTTTCGCTGGCATTCCCCTGCCGCGCGCACCCTTCGCGGGGGAGGATATGAGCGATGTTTTCCGGGGAGCAACCCGGCCGCGCGTCAAACCGCTTTATTGGGAGTACGGCACTGTTTCAGGGCTAGCTCCGGCGTCGCCCAAACTGGCTCTGCGCTCCGGCGAATTCAAGTTCATGCGCGATCCGGACGGTAGCCGTCGCGAGCTCTACCGGGTGCCTCAAGACCACGCGGAGTCCGCCAATCTTGTCAATCACCCCGAGTACGCCGCGGTGGTCGCGGAGCTGGAACCAAAGCTGCTGACGTGGTACGAGGAGGCAGTCCTGGGAAACGTGGGGCCAGCCTATCCCTGCGGTTTGCATTTCACCGGCCTGGTCATCGGCGACAATTACGGGGTGACTGGCGGCAACTCGCCCGGGGCGGGCTTCGGAGCCAACAACGGGGTGAATTATCAGATCGCCTCGCGGCTCGCCGGGGCGGCCGGGGGAGAGGTGACAGGCTACCGGTTGGGAGCCACCGGGGGGAGCTCGCCACGGACGGCCGGAGACTTCAGCATATCCACAAATCGTCTGGCCGCCGCCTCGCGGGACGGCAACGGCCGTTTCGAGTTCAGTGTGGATGGTTCGCAACCAGTGGATTTCGGCCCTTACCTGGCGGGCCGGCATTACGAGTTTACGGTGCAGATGACCATCTCCAAGGTTGGCGCGGCTTATGCCCAGCGCATGTCGCTGAGTTTGGCGGACGCCAGCAATCTGGCGGTCGGCGATGTGAATCTGGGCGTTCAAATCGGCACGGATGGAGCTGGCGCGCTGGGCGTATTCAAGCGCGTTGCCGCCGGGGCCAACAGCGGCGGCGGCGCGGTGAACACAAAGATTCTGGGCGGCTTGCCCATTGGCGCGCCAGTCACTTTGACCGCCCGGATTGTTGACGCCAACGCCAACGTCGCCGACTTTGCCTCGACCTACGAAATTCTGGTGGGCGGCAGCCCGGTGAGTGCCGGAACCTTCCGGTTCAACCGATCCACAGCCAATCGTTATTTAATCTTCGACGTGGCGGCCCACGAAGGTCCCGTGTACTACGACAACCTGCAACTGGTGGTGACCGACGCGGGTAATTCAACGACTTTTTGCCACCTCCCGGTGCTCGGGTTAAGCGATCTCACAAGTGATCTCGCGGGGCTCGGCGTCCGGCTATACTGGACGGCTCAGCCAGGACTGACGGTGTATCCCGAGTGGACCAGCGATCTGGCCTCCGCCTGGCGGCCTGTCACGAACGGAACCGGCGCGCCGTTAAGCGTCACTACTCCGCACGGGTCGATTCAATGGCTGCGAATGAGCTCGCCGTCGGCTGTGGATCAGCCGTCGTTCTTCCGGTTGCGGAAAAAGAATTAGGCGGCCGGCTACCCTCATTTGCGGGTATGTCCACTCAATCGATATGGCGCTAACCTTCGCCAGCATGTGCGGCGTGGATATGGAACTGGTTCGCGCAAGGATCTACCCGGGTCGCGCATTGCCTTTGCCTGGATTCTGAAACCCGCTTCCAACGTATGGTCATGAAGAAAACTTTGAAACTCGTCCTGGCCGCCGGGTCGCTGGCCTTTCTGCTGGCCGGTGGCGCCGCGGTGGCCGCCACCGTCATCATCAGCGACGACTACAACGTGACGACTGACACGACGGGATTCACCCTGAACACCGGGATAAACTTCGGCATTAATCCGCCTTGGGCCACCCGGTTGACCGGCAACGCCGCCGCTGGGTTGCGCTATGTGCAAACCGGCGCCGGCAAGGCGGCTTCCGCCCACCAGATCTACAACAACCAACTCCGCGTCGCCACCGACGGCAACAGCGGGCATTTTGCCCTCTCCCGGAATGGCGCCACCTCGTACGATTTTGGCGAGGCGATGAACATAGCCGCCGCCACCCCGGCGAACCCGGCGATCTACCAGCTCCGGATCAAGCTGCGAAACAACGCCACCAGCACCGCGCGCTTTTCTTTCGCCATCGCGACCGCGGACGCGGTCGCCAACGATTGGGACTTTGGAATTCAGATGTATCGCGCGAATCCAGCCGATACTTTTTACCAAATTCAGAGGCGCATCAATGCCGCCTCGTCCTCCGGCGGAGCCAACCTTAACGCCGTGCTGGGGACCACCGCCCCGGGCACGGTCGGAACCTTGTGCGGCTTTCTGATCGAGATCACCGACGCCGGCGCCGAGACCACGACCTACAGCTCCCGGGCGAGAGTCTCCTTCGATGATGGCGCGACCTGGGTTTACGACACCAGCGCGGACACTGGAAATATGCCCGCTGGATGGCGGTTTGATGGTCCGGGAAGATTTATCATTTTCGACCAGGCCGCGAACAACTCGGGCGCGGTGTTTTATGACGATTTCTCCCTCACCTGGATTTCCGGCCCCCCGCTGCCCGAGCCGGGCCTGGCGAAGGTTTGGAGCGGAAATGGCCTCAATAATAACTGGAGCGACGGGGCCAATTGGAATGGTCTGGCGCCCACTAACACCGACGCGTTGGTGTTCCGCGGCACGCAGCGGCAGGTGAACACGAACGACCTGGACGGGCTCACGGTTCCGCTGGTTGCGTTTGAGAATGGCGGATTCTCCCTGCACGGGAATGTTTTCACCAACACCGGCGCGGTCAGCAATGGGGCGGGCATCAACTTTCTGGGCGCCGAAATGGCGTGGGGGTTGACGGGCGGCAAGTTCTGGAGCGTCATGAGCGGCAGCGAACTCATCATTCCCAACCTGGTCAGCGCCGAGACGGTTGGGGATCACATTCTCGCTGGCGGCGGCCTCCTGCGCCAGACAGGGACCTACGGCATCGGGCAGGCGACTACTGCCAATCCGCCCTTTTTGGTCAACGAGGGAACCCACTTGATCAATGGCGGGGCCTTTATCTCCCGCGGCGGCTACCGTGTGGGCTCGCAACCGACGGGCGGCGGCGCCCGGCTCATCCTCACGAATCAGGCGGCGTTCACGCTTACCGCCTCCGGCGCCAACCTGCGTGTCGGCGATAGCGCCCATCCCAGCCCGGCCCGTCTGATCATTGATCGCAGCTCGCTGGCCCTGTCGGGAGGAGTTCTTGGCATAGGCTACTCCGCCGGTTCCACCGGCGAGGTGACCCAAGTGGGCGGCCTGGTTTCCGGGGCGGTCGTCAGTTTCAATCATAGCGGAGCCGCGAAGGGAGCTTACCTTTTGAGCGACGGCGCGGTGCTGGATCCAGTCCTGATCCGCAAAAACAACGCGAACGGGATGGCGGAGATTTATTTTGACAACGCGATCTTGCGCTCGTCCTTCGGCGCCAGCAACGCTTTTTTCGCGGGATTGGACACAGCGGAGATCCGGTCGGGCGGCCTGGTGCTGGATCCGGCGGTGGACATAGTGATCGGGCAAAACCTGAGCGGCGCGGGCTCGCTGGTGAAGAGCAACTACGCGGGGGCGACCCTGGCCGGCGCGAACCATTACGGGGGAGCCACGGCGGTCCGCGGCGGCAAACTGACCTTGGGAGTGGGCGGCCTCTACGGAACGGTTCAAGTGGACGACTTTTGCGAGTTGGGGGTGCTGGCGCAGGCGCCCGGCCTGTCGGTCACCAGCAGTGTCGTAACCTTGGGAAACAGCACACTGAGCTTCGATCTCGGCACGCTCGGGAATCCCACCCAGCCTTTGCTGAGGTGCGGCACGCTGGCGCCCCAGGGAACGGTCTTCATCAACATCGCCAACGGCCTGGCCTTGCGGACCGGGCGAATCGTGCTGGTGGATTACGATACCCTCGGCGGGCGCGGCTATGGCGCCCTGGCGTTGAACAATCTTCCGCTTGGCGTCAGCGCCTCGCTGGCCAACAACGCGCAGAACGGGTCCATCGACCTGATTATCATCGCCACGCCCGGTTATCGCTGGACGGGGGCGGTGGACGAAAACTGGGACAGCTTTACTCAAAACTGGATCAGCCAGCAGACGGGGTCCCCCGCCGCCTATAGCGACGGTTTGCCGACCGAATTCCCGGATCAGGCAGTGCGAAAGGATATCACGGTGGAGACCTACCTGTTTCCGCAGCCGGCCATCCTTACAGTCAGCAACTCTGCCGGAGATTACCGGTTGACCGGCGGGATCATTACCACCCCCACGCTGAGGAAGCGGGGAACCAGCGCGTTGGTGCGCGCGGGAGGCGAGGCGGATGAGATCGGCACCCTCGAACTGAATGAGGGTTCGGTGGTGTTGAGCAACCAGTTCGACATGACCCTGACCGCCGTGTTGACGGACGACGGCGCCGGTCTCGGCGCCTTCGTCAAAGCCGGCTTGAACCAGATGACGGTTAACTCCGCCAACAACGGATTCAACGGGGCGATCCTGGTCCAGGAGGGCGTTTTCCGGATGGGACACAACCAATCTCTCGGCGCCACCAACGGCGGCACGACCGTCGCCAACGGCGCGACGCTGGACATTCGGAATTTTGTGGCTGTCGGTGAGCCGGTGACTGTATCCGGTTTCGGGATGGACGGGCGCGGGGCTATCACTGCCTCGGGCACGGACTCGACCGTGCAGAACAATCTGACCGATGTGACCTTAGCCGGGGATACCGCGTTTGGTTGCGATGCCGCCGGAGCCCGCTGGGACCTGCGGGTGCGGAGCGCCAGCGGGCCCGGGCCGGGACTGCGGGGGAACGGCTATAATCTCAGCAAGGTAGGGCCGGGATTCGTCAGCATCGCCTGCGTGCGGAACATGGGCGAACAGACACCCTATTGGCAGATGAACCTGGGCGACATCAACGTCCGACAAGGCACCCTGACACTGGCGGAGGCGGTCACTCCGGGCAATCCCGCCAAACGCATCGCCATTTGGGACGGGGCCATTCTGGGCACATTTGATCTCGGGCTGAGCAACCCGATTGTCCGCGGCATTTTTATGACCAACGCCACCATTCTCAGCGGCGGCACCGCCACGAGTTCCAACGTGTTCAACGGCCCGATTCACCTCGAAGGAGCCAACTCGCTGCAGCCGGATAAGGATGCGGCGATCATCGTAAACGGGGCGATCAGCGGGCCGGGCTCGCTGACGATCTCCGCGAGCGGAAGTAGCCGGGTGTTCCTGAACGGATTGAACACACACCAGGGCGGAACGACGCTGAGCGGCGGCGCGCTCGGCGGCACGGGCTCCATCCAAGGCAACCTGACCGTCACGACCGGGACTTTGAGTCCGGGCGTGGACGGCGTGGGGACCTTGACGATCGGCGGAGATCTCGTGGTGCCCGAGGGGGCGACCACCGTGCTCGAGCTAAACCGCAATCTTTCCCCGAACAGCGACCGGATCGTGGTGGGAGGTTCGCAGAGCTTCGGCGGCACGCTGCGAGTCTCGTTGCTGGCCAATCCGCGGGCGGGGGATATCTACCGGTTGTTTGGGAAGGGCGGAGGGCTGGCCTTCTCCAGCACGGTTCTGCCGAGCCTGGCGGCGCTGCCGGGCAATTTGAGCTGGGACACGAGCGCGCTGGCGACCGAAGGCACGCTCAAAGTCAATGGCGTGGCGCAGCCCGCCTCCATTTCAAGCGTGACCTTCACCGCCGGCCAACTGGAAATCCATGGAACCGGCGGCGTGGAAGGAATGCCCTATTTCTTTGTCACCGCGATGGAAGTCTCGACACCGCTGGCGAGCTGGACCCCCGTGGGGCGGACCAACCTCTTCGGACCGGGCGGTTCGTTCAGCTTCACGAACACGCCCGGAATGCATCCGCAAGCGTTTTTCCGCCTGGTGGCTCCCCAATAAGCAAGGCGCGCCCGGTGCTTCTCCGGTTTTATTATCACATGAAGAATAGCCACTCCGGGAATTGGCGGCGCCGGGCTTTCACCCTGATCGAGTTGTTGGTGGTCATCGCCATCATTGCGATCCTCGCGGCGATGCTGCTGCCGGCTTTGTCCAAGGCCAAAACGAAGGCCCAGGTCGCCAACTGCGTCAGCAACCATAAACAGATTGCCTTGTCGCTGACCATGTGGGGCGACGATCACAACAACGGAAAGTACCCATGGAGCGACGGCCCCGGCAAAGTGGGGCCGGATCCGTTGCGGACGAACTGGATGGTGCTGGAGATGTATTTGCGCAGCCCGCAGACGCTGACCTGTCCCTCCGATCGAAAGCGCTCGCGGGTGCAGAGCTGGGACCAATTCATCGGCGCCTGGGATTTCCGGACGAACTTGAGCTATATGTTCTGCGGAGACGCGCTGCCCACCCGCCCCCTGGCCATGCTGACGGGGGATAATTACCTTTGCAGCGATTATCCCACCACCAAAACTTTGGCGCTGCCCGATAATCCCGCCAGCGGCTCGAGACATTCCTTCAACCGGCCGCTGGTGCTCCGCCGGGGTTGGACAACCGGCATGCGCCATGATGGCAAGGGCGTGCTCAGCTTTTGCGACGGCAGCGCGCGCTCGATGAACAGCCGGAGGTTGCAGGAGGAAATGCTCGTCATGTTCGACAAATATCTGCCGGATTCGACGGACATTCTCCGGTTTTGGCTGCCGCAATACACAGCCGTGCCTTATTAAACCTCGCGCCAGCAGAGCGGAAACTTCAGCCTTTTTATCCTTTAACCAAATGAAACGCCTGGTTTGCAGCTTGTTCCTCGCCGGTCTGCCGTTGGTCCTGGCGGCCGCCGCGTCCCGGCCCAATTTCGTCTTTGTGTTGATTGATGATATGGGTTACGCCGATTTGACCTGCTACGGCGGCCCCGCGGAACTCACGCCGCAGGTGGACGCGCTGGCCCGCGAGGGAATCCGGTTTTCGCAGTTCTACGTCGGCGCGCCAATTTGCTCGCCCTCGCGCACCGCCCTGACCACCGGACAAAACCCCGCGCGCTGGCGCATCACCTCCTATCTCGCCGCGCGCCACGAAAACGACCGGCGCGGCATGGCGCAGTGGCTGGATCTCAAGGCCCCCACGCTGGCCAGGATCTTAAAAGCCCGGGGTTATGTCACCGGTCATTTCGGAAAATGGCACATGGGCGGACAACGCGACGTGGGCGAAGCTCCCCTGATCACGGAATACGGCTTCGACGAGTCGCTGACGCAGTTCGAGGGCCTGGGAGACCGCATTCTGCCGCTGTGCGACGCCTATGACGGACAACCGCCAAAGCAATACGCGCTGGGCAGCGATAATCTGGGCCGCGGGCGCATTCAGTGGATGGATCGATCGAAGGTGACGGGCGCGTTTGTGGATCGCGCGATTGAATTCATACGGAAAGCGGAGGCCGAGGGGCGGCCGTTTTACGTGAACGTGTGGCCGGATGATGTGCATTCCCCGTTTTTCCCACCCAAGGCGCTGCAGGGCAACCGCAGCAAGCGCGAGTTGTATCTGGGAGTGGTGAAGGCGATGGACGCCCAGCTTGCCCCTCTATTTGATTACATCCGCGCGCGCCCCGCTCTTCGCGCCAACACCATCATCTTCGTGGCCAGCGACAACGGTCCGGAGCCGGGAGCAGGTTCCGCGGGACCGTTTCGCGGCCACAAAGGTCTCCTCTACGAAGGAGGCATACGCGAGCCGTTCATCGTCTGGGCGCCCGGCTTGATAGACCCGAAGGCGCGCGGCACGCGCAACGACAGCACGGTGCTGGTCGGAATGGATTTCCTGCCCTCGGTGGCGAGTCTGGCCGGGGCGCCACTCCCGGCGGACGCCCGCCTGGACGGCGAGGATCTCAGCGCCGCGATGCTCGGCAAAAAAGCTCCAAGGCGCGCCACGGATCTGTTTTGGAACCGTCCTCCCGACCGTCCGGGCGCCCGCGGCGAGGTCTGGCCGGATCTCGCGATGCGGCGGGGGGATTGGAAATTGTTGCTGATGCGGGACGGGAGCAACCCGCAGCTATATGATCTGGCGGAGGACCCTGGGGAAACCCGCAATTTGGCGGCGCAGAAGCCGCGGGTGGTGCGGCGGCTCAGCAAACCCTTGCTGGAGTGGTGGCTCAGCCTCCCGGCCAGCGCCAACGCCGGGCGGCCGTCCGGCCAGCCTGAGCCGACCACCGGCACCCAACCCGGTTTGTGACGGTTCCCAATCCCGGCCGACGCTGGAGAGCTTCGCGGCCAATCACCCTTGGACGGCGGCGGTTGGGCTCCTTCGCGAGCGGCCGGGCTAATCTCTCGCGGGGCGGGTGGCCCGGCCGGAAGCGCGCGGCAATATCCGCAGCAGCGCGAGGCCGGCGAGCAGAATGAAGATGCTCACGACCTGCGCCGGCGTGGCCCACCCTCCGAGATAATGCTGATAAGCCGGATAGTCGCCGCGGAAATACTCGACGAACGAACGAACCGCCGCGTAACCGATCAGGTAGGCGCCAAACACCTGGCCGTCGAACTTCTTGCGCCGATACAGCCAGGCCAAACCCAAATACAGCCCCAGACTCAGCAGCGAGTCATAAATCTGGGTGGGATGGACGCCTGCCGGATAGGATTCATGAGCGGCCGGGAAATGCGCCGCCCAGGGAAAATCGCACGCGCGGCCATAGCAGCAACCATTCAGGAAGCAGCCCAGCCGGCCAAACACGTAGCCCAACGGAATGCTCGGGGCCAGCACATCCGCCAGTTTCCAGAGCGGCGCCCGCCGGAAGGCCGCGAACAGGATGCACGCGAGCGAGGCGCCCGCCAGCCCGCCATAAAACACCAGGCCCCCATGATGCACCATGAAAATCTCGTAAACCGGCTGGCGGGCGAAATTCTCACGCCAGAAGGTGATGACGTATAACGCGCGGCCCCCGAGAATCCCGCCGAGGATTAACCAGGGGCCCAGATCCAGGGGCAATTCGCCAGGCAGGCCGCTCAAGGGCGCGCGCCGGCCCGCGGTCCACAAGCCGGCCAGGAACCCGAGCGCGATCATCACGCCATACCAATGAATGGTCCACGGGCCAAATTGAAACGCGACTGGATGCACAACCTGGGGAAAATCTGGCGCAAGAACCGGCCCGGGTCAATCGTGCCGACAAAACGTCCGTCAGCGGTTTTAATTCACGCGGGAGAATGTTGGAAACCGGCGGTCCCGGAGCTTCAGTCACCCGCCTCGGAAATCGCTGGTGGCCGCGGCGGCAGCGGCGGCCCCGGCACGGGCGGCCGGGGCGCCAGTCGCTCGGTGGGCAGCGGAGGGAAGCGGCTCATCTTTGCCACCAGATCACGCCACTGCTGCCGCTCGGCCGGGCTCATCGCTTGCCAGCGCTCGGCATTTTTCAGGAACTGCGCCTGCTCCCCCGGCTCAAGCCGGGCAAACTTGTCGAAGGACTGGAGACACCGCTGGCGTTGGGAAGCGGTCAGCCCGCCAAAGGTGGCCAGGGTCTTTTCGAGCTGGCGTCGCTCGACTTCGGACAACGTTTCCAGAGCCTTTTTCCGTTCCGGCCCATTCAGCTCGAAAAACTGGTTGAACCGCCGCAATAGCTCGGTCCGCTCGGTTTCGGGCAAAGCGCGCCAGCGTTCCAGGCCCGCTTGCCGCTGTTCCCGAAGCGCCGGTGAAAGATCGTCCGGCACGCGCTGATCCGGGCCGGTCATGACGAGGTCGGTGAAATAGCGAATGGCGGCCTCGTTTTCGAGCAGGCTCCGGCGCAACTCGGGCGAAAGCTGATCCCAGGCTTGCAACCGGGTCTCCAGCAACTCCCGGGTGTGCTCGGACAGGCCGAGGAGCAAGGCCGGCCGATTGGTGGCCGGCGCTCGCATCAGGCGCGTCAAATGGTAATGCAGTTCGGTCACCCGCAGCCGCAGTTCGCGCTCATCCGGCGGCAGCATCTGGTATTCCTTCAATTTGGCCAGAATCAACTCCCGGCTTTCCGCTGAACGGCCGGCCAGCGAAGTATCCCGCTCGGCGGCCGTCATACCCAGCAATTCCCGAAAGAGATCCACCGGGGATCGGGTCTGCGGCACGGGCGGCATCTGGGGCGCAGGCACCACCCGAACGATCGCGTCACCCCCGACCGCCTCCGCGGCGGACAGGTCCGGCACACCGCCGGCAGCCAAAAGCAAGCCAGTGACGGCGCTGGCCAACCGGCCGGCGAGACAGCGGCAGGTCCGCGGATTCATTGCAGCAACGCCAGCAACTCCTCATCCGCCCGCAGCGGACGCCCGAGCGCCTGGATGGCTTCAAAGTCCTGGAGCATCTCGACGCCGGGCATCGCCGAAACCCCGGCTACGGTGGCCACACTTTCGATCAAGTCCGCCCGGCGCGCCTCCCGGGCCTGCTCCCAGATGACGAGACCTCCCCATAAAAGCACCGCGACAAAGGCGAACTTCGGCAGCCAGCGCCACCGCCAAAAGGCCGCGCCCGCCGGGCGCGCCATTCGTCCCCGCGCCGCCGCCTCGACCTCCACCGCCGCGAGCACGCGCGCGGTGAAGTTATTCGCGATCGGCGCGTCAGGAAGCCGCCTCAAAGCCGCGTTCAAGGCCGCTTCGATCTCCCGTTCCGCGGCCAGCTCGGGCCGGGCAGCCAGCAACTGGCTTAATTCAGCCTGTTCGCGAGCCGTCAGGCGGTCGCGCCAGCTTAGCTCTCGGAAGCGATCCGCGGATTCATTCATGGCGTTTTCCCAAAAGGTTCAAAACCAGCCGGGGCAAAAAGTTGCGTCAGGGTTTCAGGGTCCATTCGCCGGTTTTAAGATATTGTTTGAGCCGTTGCTTGAGCGTCTCCCGCCCGCGGTAAATCAAGGATTTGGTGGCCGAAACGGAAGTCCCGAGGATCGAGGCGATTTCCTCATAACTGAGATCTTCGCGGCGGCAAAGCAGCACGGCGCTGCGCTGGGCTTCGGGCAGGGCGTCCACCGCCTCGGCGATTTTTTGCTCCAGCTCCCGCTCCAGCAGATTCTCGGCGGGCGCGGCGTTCCGCCGATCCTCGAACTGCCGCAGCGGTTCATCCGACCGCTCCGGATGCGGAGCCTCGAGGGAATCGGCCGGACGCCGGGAACGGCGGCGGATTTCATTGAGCGCCAGATTGCGGGCAATAGTGAAGAGCCAGCTCGAGAACTTCGCCGAGACGGCATAACGATCCGCAAATCGATATACCTGCACAAAAACCGTCTGGGCCACATCCTCCGCCTCGGTGGGATCGTGGATCAGCCGGTAAACAAAATTGATTACCGGCCGCTGGTAGCGCTCGACCAGCTCGGCAAAGGCCTCCCGGTCGCCTTGCTGCACACGCAGCATCAAGGCGGCGTCGGGATCGAGCGGAGCGGCCATCTCAGCTTTATATTAACGAACACCGCGCAACAGAAAAGGTTTTGCGCTCCTCAACCGCTCAGTGCATCCACAGAGCTTTGATTGCGTTCACGTTTTCTGAGGGTTCACGCAACCCTAAACGGATATAGCGCGGGCGCCGGATCAGATTTTCGAGGGTTTTCGAGTTTGGCCGTTTGGGGAGATCTGCGGGAGTGGTAACATGTTTGTGCGGGTTGCGAAATGACCGCCGCCACCGTACCCTGGCATGCTAATTGCAGCTTTGGACATGATGAGCCTCACTTCCGGCAGCACCCCAGAGGCCCGCGCTCGGCGAGCGGCGCGGGTCATCGCCTTTCTCTCGCTAGCCATCTTTTTCAGCGCCGCCACCGCCCCGGCGGTGATCCGCGACGGCGGCATTGATCCCGCCAATCTGGGCAAGGGGAGCTGGATTTACGCGATCAAGGATGCCACCAACAAGTTGAGCGGCCACGTCAGCAGCGTCACCAACGAGAACAGCCTCATGCTGTTTTACAAAAGCGCGGGCATCCGCTACCTGCTGGTGAAGGCGGGCACCGGCACGGCGTTGTACTACGGCTGCCAATCGTTTCCGCAATTGACGACCTCCTTCATCAATACCGCGCATAATCATGGCATTTGGGTCTTTGGCTACAATCGCTCTTACGGCACCAACACCGCCGGCGAGGTGGCCATCGCCAATTTCGTTTTTAATCAGGGGGCGGATGGTTTCGTATGGGACGCCGAAGCCGAGTGGGAGAGCGCGTATCTTGGGAATCAGGGGCCGGCGCTGGCCTGGGCGCAATGCTCGCAGGTGCGCTCCAACTGGCCCAACAAGTTTCTCGCGCACGCCCCGTTTCCCATCATCAGCTATCACTCGAGTTTTCCCTACAACGAATTCGGCTATTGGTGCGACGCGGTGATGCCGCAAATTTACCACTCGGGCTGGTCGGGTGTCAAAGGCACGGCCAGCGGCGGCATCAACTGGTGCGATGTTAATTTTGCGCGCTGGCAAAACTCACTGATCGGCTCGAACAGCGTGATCAACGAACAGACCATCTGGTGGACCAACGCCATCAAACCCATCGCCCCGGTCGAGAACTGCTACGGCGAAAGCAACCCCTATCTCTGCAACGGGCCCGCCAGCGCGCAGAATCCCAAGGACGTGATGGAGTTCATGGATTACCTCACCGCCGATCCGCACAGCCCCAGCCCGGGCGGTTACAACGGCGCGAGCTTCTGGCGCGCCGATCTGCACGGGGCGGTGCAATGGCAGAATATCGCGGCCGGCACCATGGGCCCCTGGCCGGGCAAGGTGAATCACCTGGTTCTGGACGATCCCCGCAGCGTTACCGTCGGATCCTGGACGGCCGTCCGCACTTTCAGCAACGGCGCCTTCACCGGCAGCGGCAGCGGCACGGACACGAATTCCTTCGGCACCAATTATCTGATCGCCTCGCATGGCGTGGGCAGCCGTTACGCCGTCTTCACCCCCAACGTCATCGTCCCGGGAACCTACGAGATTTATCAATGGCATGTATCCCGGCCGGACGCTTCCGCCGCAGTGCCGCACCACATCCAGCACGCCGGCGGCACCACGACGGTTTACGCCAACCAGCAGACCAACGGCGGCAACTGGAGCCTGCTGGGGCGCTTTTATCTGAACGAGGGAAGCCAGAACGCGGTGCGGGTCACCGACGCCACCACCGACAACGGCGTCGCCATCGTGGATGGCATCAAACTGATCTTTGTGCCGCCCGCATCTCTCCCGGGAGCGCCTTCGGAACTGGACGCCCAGCCGGCCAGCGCCTCGCAGATCGATCTGGCCTGGCGGAACAACGCCACCAACGCGACCGGCTTTGTGGTGGCGCGGGGCGCGCACCCAGGCGGGCCGTTCAACGACATCGGCTCGACGCGCGCGAGCCTGACGAATTATAGCGACACCGGCCTGCCGTCCGGCACGACCTTCTATTATCAAGTGCGCGCCACCAATTGGCTGGGCGCTTCCTCCGCCTCGGCTCCGGCCTCGGCCCGGACGCCTGGCAGCCCTGCCGCGCCCGGCATCGATGCGCCTCCCCAACCGCAAACCGTGAGAGCGGGCGAGGACGCGCTCTTCACCGTGGCGGCCACCGGCAACCCGGAGCCCGGCTACCAATGGTGGTTTGAGTCCGCGCCCCTTCCTGGCGCCACTGCCTCCAGCTATGTCCGGTCGAATGTCCAGCCGGCTCACGCCGGCCTGTATTCCGTCGTCGTTTCCAACTCTCTCGGGTCGCTGACCAGCGCCCCGGCGCTGCTGACCGTCCGGTGTTTGCTGAATGTCACCGCCTCGGCGGGCGGCTCTGTCACCCGCTTCCCGAACCAGCCGGATTACGCGCCCAACACCCCGGTCACCCTCACCGCTTGGGCGGAAGACGGCCAGGCTTTCGCCGGCTGGTCGGGGGATGCCGCCGGCTCGAGCAATCCCCTGGTCGTCCAGTTGACCACCAACCTCCAGATTAGCGCCCGGTTTGTCAGCACCTCGACCGACTTGATTCTCGATAATCCCGACCCGGAAGTCGTTTTCTCGGGCGAATGGCAAACCGGCTCCACCGCACCGGGCCATTACGGAGAAGACTATCGCTTTGCGCTCACCAGGGCCGGGGGCTCGTCCAATGTCGTGTACCGGCCATACCTCTGGGTCCCCGGGCTGTACGACGTGTTTATTTACTATCCCGCCGGCGGCAATCGCACGACGAACGCGCCCTGGTCAATCCGCTCGCTGGACGGAACTCATGCCCTTGCCGTCAATCAGCAAATCAATGGCGGAACCTGGCTCCAGATCGGCTCCGCGCTGCCTTTTGCCCAAGGCGAAAACGGGTGGGTGGGTCTCTCGAACGACACCGGCGATGAAGGCAAGGTGGTGCTCGCGGACGCCGTGCGGTTCACGCTGGTCACTCCCTTCACGGGGCCGGCCATCACCACGCAGCCTCAAAGCCGCACGAACAATCTCGGAACGGACGCCAGCTTCTCCGCCGCGGCCAGCGGCTCGCCGCCGCCCGCCTACCAATGGAATTTCAATGGCGCCCCGCTCCCCGGAGCCACCGGCAGCAACTACACGCGCGCCCAGGTCCAAAAGACCGATGCCGGCGCCTACTCGGTCACGGTCTCGAATTTGCTCGGCTCGGTGGTCAGCGACGACGCCATGCTCGAACTGGTGCCCGCCCCGCGCATCGAATCGATCACCAACGCCGGCGGCCTGATCCAGCTTCAAATCAGCGGCGGTCCGGGCAATCTGGCGGTGGATGCCTCCGCGGATTTCTTGAACTGGTCCAATCTGTCCACCTTCCGGACGACGAACGAGCTGGCGCCGTTTGCGGACGCGGACACCAATCAACCAGCCCGCTTCTACCGCGCCCGCGGCCTGCCGTAAGCCACCGGCGGCTCAGCCGCCGCGCGAGCCGGATGAATTGCTCGCGCTTGACATTTTCCGCCCGCGTTTGCGGCGGGGATCCCAAACCCCAAGCGGGAGGTTTTTGCCCCTCTTTCCCAACCCGGCGATGCGGTGCGAGTTTGACTCGGGAGGCAGGCAGCGAAAATCATGAATGGCGGGGAATACAAAGAGCGGGACGTCGGGCCGAATTGGTGGAATGTGTTGCTGGGGATTTGGGTGATCATCTCGCCTTTTGTCCTGGCTTTCACGCCGCTGCGGGAGGCGAAATGGAACAATGTGATCGCGGGGGCCCTGGTGGGGTTAATCGCGTTGGTCCGCGGCATGGGCAGCATGGTGAATGTGCTGTTGGGCTTGTGGTTGATCGCCTCGCCCTTCGCGCTGGTGTTCTCGGCTCCGGTGCCGTTCTGGAACAACATCATTCTGGGCGTTTTGATTGCCCTGGCCGCGGTGGCGGGCCAGAGCGAACGGAGCGCCACGGTCCCGCCCCCGGCCTAAACGCGCGCGCGC
>JBDHQH010000189.1:0-4778 GCA_039806935.1 Verrucomicrobiota bacterium | reverse complement strand
CCAATCGCAAATCCCCATGTAGTCGCAGCCTTCAGGCTGCGTCGGCGTCCAGACCGGCCAGGGAACGCAACCTGAAGGTTGCGGCTACGTCCCGAGTATCCAATCGCAAATCCCCATGTAGTCGCAGCCTTTAGGCTGCGTCGGCGTCCCGACCAGCCAGGGAACGCAGCCTAAAGGCTGCGGCTACATCCCGAGTTCCCCATCGCAAATCCCCATGTAGTCGCAGCCTTTAGGCTGCGCCGGCGTCCGCGCCAGCCGGGGAACGCAGCCTAAAGGCTGCGGCTACATCCCGAGTGTCCGACCGCAAATTTCGACGAAACACCCCCACCTTGCGTTTCCTCCCTCCTACTTTAATTGTGTCAGGGTTTTTTTGGCTTGGTCGGCCTGGTCGGGAGACAACTTTAAGGTCAGGGCGCGCTGAAGATTGGCTTTGGCGCCAGCGCGGTCTTTGGTCTGGAACTGCGCCATGCCCAGGTGATAGACCACCTCGGGATCCTCCGCTTGAGCTTGGGCGCATTCCTTCAGGAATTGCACCGCGCGGGGATAATCGGCGCGGCGATAGTTCAGAATGCCCAGGACGCGCGCCAGCTCGGGATCGGTGCGGAAGGCGTCGCGGGCTTTGAGCGCCAGTTCGTAGGCGCGGGTGTCGTTGCCCAGACGCTGGAAAGAGAGCAACGCCAACGCGCGGGTGGCCGGAGTGAAGCGCGAATTGGCAGCCAAAATTTTCTCGTAAACTTTTCCCGCGCCGGCGTAATCGGCGCTCTGTTCCAGCGCGAGCGCGGAGACCATCAGGGCGGGCGTATGGCCGGGATAGGCGGCCAGAATCTTTTGCGCCTGCGGCGCGGCGGCCCGCGCCTGGGCGGGTGTTTTCGCGGCCGCGAGCATGGCCAGGAAATCTTTGGCGTCCGCGGCGGGGGCGGCGGTGACGGCGAGACGCGCCGGCGCGGTCGCGAGCCGGGCGGCAGCGTTTTGCATGGTCGATTCAGCTTCGGCCACACGGCCCACTTGATATTGGCCCCAGGCCAGATCGTAGAGGATGCCCGCATCCTCCGGCAGTTTCCGGGCCGCTTCCTGAAATAGGCTGGCCGCCCAATTGAAGTCGCCCTGCTGATAAACCAGCCAGCCAAGGACATGCGAGCCATCCGGATCTTCGGGGACGAGATTGTGGGCGCGCTTGGCGAGATCGACCGCCCGTGCGCGGTCTTCAGGCTTGGCGGCGTAAAAGCGAGCCAGGCGCAGCATGGCGCCAAAATTCTGCGGATCCTGCTTGAGCGCCGCCTCATAGATGTCCCGGGCCTTGTCGCGGGCGCCGTCGCGCTCGTAAATATCAGCGAGACGTGAGGCGGCAAGCTGGTCTTTCGGTTGGTCGCGCAGGCGCTTTTCCAGCAGGCCCCGGGTGTCCGCCGAGGCAGTCTTCGGATCGATGGCGAGGATCGCGAGACTGGCTTTGATCTGGTCTTTGCCGGGGAAATCTTTGTCGCCTTCGAGCGCCCGCCGGAGGGCCAGTCCGGCGGGAACATCCTCGCCGAGCATGTAATGGGTCATGCCCAGATGGAATTGCACCTCGGGCTCGTTGGGCAGGCGGGCGACACATTCATTGATCAGGCCCAGCGCGCGCAGGTATTCACCCCGTTTATAAAGAATCCAGCCCAGGGTATCCGCCGCGAAGGGATCAGTCGGTTGCAGTTGCCGGGCGCGCTCGGCCATGCTGAGGGCCTTGTCGAGGTCATTCAGGCGCTCGGAATAGAGATAGGCCAGATTATTCAAGGCAGGGCTCGAATTCGGGTTCACCCTTAGAAGCTGCTCGTAGGCGGCGCGGGCGGCGGGGTAATCCTTGAGCTGATCGTGGATCATGCCGACTTGCATGAGCGCCGCGAGGTCGTTGGTTTTGGCCATCGGCTCGAGGCGTTCGAGGGCGAGTTTTTGCTTGCCATCACTGACGTATAGCTGCGCCAGCAACAGATACGCGGGACGCTGGGCGGGGTCCTGCTCGATGCTCTTGAGCAACGCGGCTTCGGTCTGATCCACAAAAGGCTGAGCCGCGGACACCTGCGCGAGGGTGAGCGGCGCCGGCCGGTTCGGCTGTTTGGCGTTTTCGCGGGAGACGGCATCCGCGGCCTGGGCGAAGTGAATTTTTGCGAGCAGCAGATAGGGCAGCGCGGCCGGTTGCTTTTTGAGGATGGCATTCACCCGCTCGAGCGCGGGAGCGAATTGGTTGGCCGCCAGATCGAGATTCACCAGGCCTTCGACGGCGGGCAGAAAATCAGGAAACACCTCGAGCGAATGCTCCAGGGCTTTGCGCGCCTCGGCCGGGCGGCCAAGCTGGGCCAGCGTCAGGCCAGCCAACAGCGGCACCTGCGGCGATTTGGGGAAGAGCGAGCCCATCCGCTGGTAAACAGCCAGCGCGTCCTCGGGCCGCTTTTGCGCCAGGTAAGCATCCGCCAGGAGGAGGTGCGCCGGGGGCACCTGCGGATGCTTTTTCAGAAACTGCTCGAGCGCGGCGACAGCCGCCCCGGCCCCGCCGCGACGGAGGTTGATTTGCGCCTGCAGCAGCACAGCATCGGCGTAATTCGGATCCAGCGTGACCGCCTGGTTCAGGGCGTTCAGGGCTTTGCCGACGTCCTCGTTGAGCAAATGGGCGAGGGCGAGGTGGTATTGCACCAGCGGCGAGCGCTCGTAAAGCCCGGCCAGTTGGAGAAACTGGGCGACGGCCTTGGGGCCGTCGCGCCGCGCCAGCAGAACGCGCCCGCGGAGCAGCAGAGCGTCAAAATTGGCGGAATCCTGGGCGAGCGCCTGCCGAAGCAACGAGTCGGCTTCGTCGTTGCGCCGCTCCGCCAGCGCCAACTCCGCCTGGCGCACCCAGGCGGGGATGCAATCCGGCGCCGCTTTGGTGATCTCGGCAAGCAGGCTTTTGCCCTCCGCGGCTTGCCCGGTCTGTATTTTAAACTCGGCGTATTTCAGCCGGCGCGGCGAGCGGAAGGAATCCAGCTCGGCGGCTTTCTTCAGCTCGGCGTCCGCCGCGGCGAGATCGTTCCTGGCCCAGGAAAGCATGCCCAGGGCGTAATGCGCGGCGCTGGATTTCGGATCGAGCGCGACGGCCCGCTGGAGGGCGGCGAAGGAGGCGTTGGTGTTGCCCTCGCGCAGCTCGAGCGCCCCGTAGGCGAGCTGGACGGGCGAGGTCTCCCCGAGCCGCTTCGCAAGCTGGCCCAGCCGCTGGCGCGTTTCCTCGAGCTGCTTCTTGTCCGTCGCGGATTGGACCAGCAAAAGGGGAGCCTCCGCGTTCGTCGGCTGGCGGCCAAGGATAAAATCCGCCTCGGCGCGCGCTTCCCGGCCTTTGCCGGCCGCCAGGTAAATGGCGCTGATTTTGGCGCGCAGCCCGAGATCCTCAGGCAGTTTGGCCGAGGCGTTGGTGAGAAAGAAAAACGCGTGCGGCAGCCGGCCCTGGTCAAAATAAATGATGCCGAGCCGGCTCAACGCATGGGTGTTTTCGCCGTCCGTGCGCAGGACCCGCAGATACTCAATCTCCGCGGACGCGTATTTGTCGGCGGCGTAGAATTTGTCCGCGCGCGAAAGATGCCGGGCGCGCCGGGCCTGGTCGCAGCCGGCGCCGAGCAACAAAAGCAGCGAAAGGAAAACGAGCAGGTGTTTGTTCAGTGAGCGCATACGTCGGATTTTTATTGTGGAATGATGCGGTTCGAGGCGCAAGCTCGGCGGATGTTGGGCGCCCCGCGCGCCGCGGGGACGGACGGTCCCCGGCCCGGCCGGGGACCGGGGTTTTCAAACCGCCGCGCCAGGCGGCCCGCTCCGCCGGGAGCGCCGCTCCAGCGCGCGCAGGCCCCAAAGCAGCAGGAAAAACGGAAACAGCGACAACACAAACCAAATCGGCCCTCCGCTGTGATGAAACCATGAGTCAATCCACGATGGATCCACTTTCACGCACAATTCGCCCAGCGTGAAAATGCGGACTCCGTTGCGAACGATGGCCAGCGGAAGGACACACAGCGCGATCAGGGCGCGCGCCCAGCCGGTGCGCAGGAGCATGTGACCCGCCAGCAGGCTGGTGATGAACAAGACCAGGCTCGAGTGGATGCCGCTGCACTCGGCGGCCACTCTCATGCTGATGCCCGGCAACTGCAACACCACACCATCCTTGATCACCGGCATCCCGGAGAGATTGAGCAAAAAGTAGGCGGCGTGGGCCGAGGCGCGTTGCAGGAAATACTCGAGGCCATCCAACACCACGCTGGGAAACGGCGCCATGAAAATCAGAAACACAATCGGGAAAGTGAGCTGGCGCAGCACCACCGAGCCGAAGGCGTAAACCGCCGCCGCGAGCACCAGCAGAAGATAGCTCAACGTGGTCGCAAACAGGTAATCGTCCGGCTGGGTGTCCCAGCCGCTGCGCCAGGCCAGAAACCAGCCCCCGAGCAGCGCCATCCCCGCCGCGAGAAAAATCCAGGCAGGCCAACGCGGGGATTTCGGCCAGGCGGCAAAGCCGCGGCATTTCGGCCAGGCCAGATACGCGCTGATGAACGGGATCAAAAGGATGTGGGAGTAAAGCTGGCTATGCAGCGCGTAACGAGCCAGCCCGTACAGCGGCACGGCAAAGCAGATCGTCAGCACCACCGCGCAGGCGGCGAATAAACGCGCCGCAACGGGCATCGGGGCCTTAACCAAGGAAAGCACAGTTTTCACAAATTAGTTATGAGGTAGGGACGTCTGGCCCAGGTTTCCGGGCCGCCGGGGAACGCAACCTGAAGGTTGCGGCTACATCCCGA
>JBDHQH010000042.1:0-28053 GCA_039806935.1 Verrucomicrobiota bacterium | reverse complement strand
TTCAGAGCCCTTTTCAAACGGGCTGCCTCGCCCAGTTCGGCCCCGCTCACCCTGGATCGATTCTTGAATCAGCCGTGCTAACGGGCCTCAGGGGCTCACTTCGGGCTGGACGCCGGAGCCTCGGAGTGGTTTACTAGAGAAAACGCAGCACAGTGAAACACAAACAACACTAATCCAGCAGAGCTTGAAAACCTAACTTAATTCCTGCGTTTTCCTGTCCAAATAATGGGGTCCACTTTACTCTGCCATTCGTCTGCAAACCTTTTCAAATGCTGCGCCGAATTTCCTCCATCTGTGCCATAACATCCAAAAGTCAAGAGTCCGGGTACAAGTCACGGGGGTGGGGATCAGGGCTAGGAAAACGAACCTGCACCCGGAAATTTGGTTGGCTGCATTCTTCTGGATTCGCGATTCGTGGGCAATGGCTGTATTGTCATCGTCCATTAACCCAAAGCGACCATGCGTCTCCAAATCCGGCGACGGCTACGTAAGCCGGAAGCACAGACAACCCGATGGCCAACAATCTTGGCACGTCGCGACCAAATAGAATGACGGGGAGAAGTGTCAACAAAATCATGCATGGCGCTGTGACTTCCACAAAGACTCGAATAGCGTTTGCGAATGCGTAACTCGGGTCAAACATCTTTCCCATGCGAGGGATTACCCATATCGCAAGCGCAATATTCCCTGCCACTCCGATGCTGATTCGAGCAGTGCAGTGCGGATTCCTCGCACTGGGAAGAAGCAGGCGGCGTAGGCCATTCTGGTTCCGTCCAGAATCCAAATTCCGGGATTCCGCGCCGCTTTTCATTTGTGTTCCGCAGGGATGGACGCTTCGGCATCTCTTTGTCTTGATCCGAAACGAGTCACGAGGTTGGTTCGCTGGAGTGCGTCCAAAACCTGAAATTCCGCGTCTGAAATGGACAACAGTTTGTCATGGTCGTTAATTGTGATTCTTGGACTGATGAATAGCGAGTCGTCGAGAATGTGGAATTCGACAAGCTCTTTGGTGGGACCGTAAATTGTCATGGTGACTACGGCCATATCACGCCGTCTTCGTGATGATTGAGATGGAGAGCCTCGCCATTCGACCTGAAAGACAGGCAACATCGTGGGGCTGCCGACCAACCCCTCGCGTGATAGTAGCGCCACTGGACGATGTTGAGCTTGTATTTTTCTTCCAGCAGCTTCAGGTCAACCCCCATCGCGTTCAGCCAATCCGTTGCGAGTTGGTATGCACCGTTCGTGTCTATCAGGGAGGTCAGTTTGGACAGCTTGACATTCCGCTCTTTGACCGTCGCGTCAGAATCTGATTTGAAGTCGTCTCTGTGGAAGTTCGCCAAGTGCCCCCAACCGAAACCGTAAAAGTATTTTTCGGTCACGATACTTCCGCTGAAATCGTTGGTGTTCGGTGGTCCAACGTGACTACCCGCCTGCACGTCTCGTTCCGTCACAGGATGGTCAACCGGGAGGCCGATCTTTCCGTTGAAAGAATTGACCTCAGCCAGCATGAGCGCCATCGCTACATATTTGTAAGCCATTACTAAACCAACGCCATTCATAATGCGCCTCCTTTCGTCACAGCTTAAAGACTTTCATCACTTCGTCACAAGACGCACGATGAGCGGGGATGGCCAGCCGGGGTAGAACACGGCGCCGCGACTCACGAAAGGGAAGCGCCCATCAGCGGCGCGACAACCACCTCGATCCCTTTGGCTCTCAAATGCCCGACCAAATCGGCTGGCGCGCCGACGTCAGTCACGATGACCTGCACGGCGTTTAAGCCGCAGAGAGGCAGCACCGATTGCCGTCCGAACTTGGTGTGATCGAGGCAGAGGATGACTTTGCGGGCGCCGCGCAACATCGCGCGTTGGATGTCAATTAACAAACCATGGGAATTGGTAATCCCCTCAAGCGAGATCCCGCCGGCGCTCATCACCGCCACGTCGGCGTGAATTCTGCCAAAAGTCTCCACGGCCAGCGGTCCGACCAACACCCCTAACCGCGGATAAATCACTCCCCCAGAGACAATCACTTCCAAGCGGCTGGCCGCGGCGAAAAGGTTGGCCACCGGGAGGGAATTGGTAATTACTTGCGGCGCCTTGTTCTCGAGATGGCGCGCGACGTGATAGGTCGTGGTGCCGGCATCAATGATCACCGTCTGGTTGGGTTCAATCAACTCCGCGCAAGCCCGGCCGATCGCCTCCTTCTCCTCGAGTTGGCGGGTGTCGCGAGCAGCGAACAGAAATTCGTCCGTCCGGGGGGCGAGGATCCGTGCGCCCCCATGCGTTCGCCTCGCCAAACCCGCGCCCTCCAATACGCCCAGGTCGCGGCGTACGGTCGAAACCGAGGTCCCCACGAATGTGGCGATTTCCTCGAGGGACGCAAATTCAGCCTTTTGTAAAAAGATCTCAATCCGACGCCGTCGTTCTTCTGGCTGCATTCTTGCAACATTTTGGACGATACTGGAAGATTTTGCAATATATATATTGACATTTTGCTGAAATCTGCAAAATCTCTGCGTGCATGGTTTCACCAAGCATCAAAACGATGCCGCGTTCCGTGGTTGAGCACACGGTGCGTCAAATCGTCTATCAGCGACTCGGCAAACCTTTGCCGCGCATGGCCAACGCGCCGAATCCCCTGGTCGTCAACGTGAGCGCTCGGCATTGCCACCTGACCCAGGCAGCGGTCGAGGCGCTCTTCGGCAAAGGGCACCAGCTTGGCGTTCACAAGCGGCTTTACCAGGAGGGGCAATTTGCGGCCAAGGAGACGTTGACCCTGATCGGGCCGCGCAGCCGGGTGATTTCAAACCTGCGAATCCTGGGTCCCTGCCGGAGTTTGAATCAAGTCGAGCTTTCCTACACGGACGGAATTGCGCTGGGCTTTGAGTTGCCGCTGCGGCTTTCGGGGGATATCCAGAATACCCCAGGTTGCATGCTGATGGGGCCGGCGGGATTCTTTGAAATGGAGCAAGGAGTAATCCGCGCGCTGCGCCACGTGCACATGAACGAAGCGGACGCATCGCACTACGAGGTGCGGGCCGGAGTGGCAATGAAGTTGCGCATTGGCGGGCCGTGCGGACTGATTCTGGATCAACTGCTCGTCCGGGTGGATCCGAGCTTCAAGTTGGAAGTACATATTGACACCGACGAGGGGAACGCCTGCAATCTGCAACCGGACGCCCCTTGCGAGTTGTTAAAGTAAACGGATGGAATTTCCTCACAACCAAACAACAAACCAGTAGATATGAGCGAAGCATTAGGAATGATTGAAACGAAAGGCTATGTCGGCAGCGTGGAAGCCAGCGACGCCATGGTAAAAGCCGCCAACGTCAGCCTGGTAAAAACCATCCCGATCGGGGGCGGGCTGATCACGGTGCTGTGCCGCGGCGACGTGGGCAGCGTGAAGGCGGCGGTGGACGCCGGATCCCGGGCCGCCGCGAAGATTGGCGAACTGGTCAGCTCTCACATTCTCGCGCGGCCGCACGAGGATTTATTGAAGTCCTTCCTCGGCGAGGCGGGGAATGCGAAAGCCAAAGTTTAACTTTAAAACGAAAGCACCCAATATGGCCCAACAAGCAATTGGTATGATCGAGTGCAAGGGACTCTGCGCGCTGCTCGAGGCATGCGACGCCGCCCTGAAGGCCGCCAACGTAACGCTGGTCGGCTGGGAGAAAATCGGCAGCGGCTACGTCACGGGGTTCTTCCGGGGCGATGTGGCGGCGGTGAAAGCCGCAACAGATGCGGGCGCCTCTGCCGCCGCCCAAGTGGGGCAGGTGATCAATGTGCAAGTGATTCCGCGTCCGCACGAGGGTCTGTCCGGTCTCGGCAAGTGGCTGCAGTAGCCGGATGAAAATCCTTGTCGCCAACCTGGGGTCCACCTCGCTGAAGTGGCGGCTGTTCGAGTTTTCGGATGGCCAGGAGCGTTTGTTGCATAAGCATGGCTTCGAGCGGGTGACGGATTATCCCAGAGCGATCGAAGATTGTCTCGAGCAACTGCGCGCCGCCGGCCATATCCGGAGTGAGGCGGATCTGGCCGCGGTGGGATTCAAAACGATCATGGCGCGACAGGTCAACGGTTGTGTGCGGCTCGACGAGTCCGTGGTGCGGGCCATGGAAGCCTTCAACGGCGTCGCGCCGGCGCACAATCCACCGTATATTGCCGGCATCCGCAGATTCGCCCAGCGGCTGCCCGGGGTGCCGCTGGTAGGCCTGTTCGAGACGGCCTTTTACCAGTGGGCGCCGGCGGCGGCCCAGCGTTACGCGGTGCCGGAACGATGGCACGAGTTGGGGGTGCGGCGCTGGGGCTTTCACGGAGCCGGACACAAATTTGTCGCCGAGCGATCGGCGGCCTTGCTGGGAAGGCCGGACGTGGCGGAGCGCGCCGCGCGATTGTATGCGGACCACGGCACGAGTCCGGTGCGCCAACCCGATCTGCGAGTCATCTCCTGCCACCTTGGCGGCAGTTCGTCCGTGACTGGCATTTTGAGCGGCGTGGCCGTCGGGACCAGCATGGGGCTGAGCCCGCAATCAGGCTTGCCGCAAAATAATCGGGTCGGAGATCTGGATGCGTTTGCGCTGCCGTTCATGATGCGCTCGGCGGGGCTGTCCTTGGATGAAGCGGAAAATCAGCTCTGCCAGCAATCCGGCCTCCAGGCGCTTTCCGGCGGTTACAATGACATTCGGGACATTCTCGACCAGGCCGCCCGGGGCAACGCCCAGGCGCAACTGGCCATTGATGTCTTCACGCACCAGACGCGCCATTGGATCGGCGCCTTCCTGGCTCAGCTCAATGGCGCCGATGCGCTGGTGTTTACGGCGGGAATCGGTGAAAACCGTCCCGAGATCCGGGCGGCGGTTTGCGCCCGCCTGGACCAACTGGGGCTGGTGCTCGACGCGGATAAGAATGCCGCGGCGCGAGCCACCGAGGCGGTAATCAGCGCGCCGGAGTCGAAAATCATCGTTCTGGTGATTCCCGCCAATGAGGAATTGGTCGTGGCGCGAGAGGTCAAACGCTTTCTGGAACACCGCGCCGGCGCCGGGACGGCGCAACCGAATTTCAACGCTTCATCATCAACCATTAATTAGCAAAAAATATGTCACATCAAGCAATTGGAATGATCGAAACCCGAGGCCTGGTCGCGCTCGTGGAAGGCGCCGACGCGATGCTCAAGGCCGCCAACGTGGAGTTGGCGGGGCCTCTGACCCAAGTGGGGAACGCCCTCGTGACGGCCGTCGTGGTGGGCGACGTCGCCGCGGTCAAAGCCGCTACCGACGCCGGCGCGCAAGCTATCAAAGCCATTAAAGGGGACCTGGTCAGTGTGCATGTCATCGCCCGCCCGCACAACGATGTCGAGGCCGTGTTGCCGCGCAAGCCCGCCAAATAATCACGCTATCCGCCCCCCCCACGACTATGTTTCTCGCGCGCGTTGAAGGTCTGGTCGTCGCCACCAAAAAAGATCCGTCCATGCGCGGGCGCAAGCTGCTGCTCGTCCGTCCGCAACTGATCGATGATCGGGATCCGGCGAAATTTCGCCCGGGCGCCAACACGATTGTGGCGGTGGACAGCGTCGGCGCGGGCGAAGGAGATTTGGTGTTGTTCTGCCAGGGCAGTTCGGCCCGCTTGGCGCCGAATCTCAAGGATGCGCCGGTGGACGCGGTCATCATCGGCATCGTGGATGCGGTGGATGTCCTCGGGAAATCGATCTACAACGCCAAACAACCTTAAGCCGGGGGAACCATGAGCGCGATCAACGAAACCCTCATCCGGGAGGTGGTGGCCGAAGTCCTCGGGCGACTGGAGCCGCCCGTCTCTCCTTCCTCCTCCCCCGCCCCTCCGAAAGGCGGCCGTCCCGCGGGCGAAAGCCGGTCGCCGTCCGCCAAGCCCGCCGGGCATGGAAAGCACGGGATCTTTCAAGATGCGAGCGAGGCCTGCGCGGCGGCGCAAACGGGCTTTTTGCAGCTCCAGAAAAAGGGCGTGGCCGCGCGCGCGAGGGTGGTTGAAATCATCAAACGGCTGTGCCAGATCAACGCCGTCGAGTGGGGGCGCATCGAGCTGGAGGAGACCAAAATCGGACGGCTGGATCACAAAATCGAGAAACTGCAAATTGTGAGGCTCGTGCCCGGAATCGAGTGGTTGCGGCCCCGCGGGCTTAGCGGAGATCACGGGATCACGTTGGAAGAGTTCACCCCGTTCGGCGTCGTGGCGGCGATCACCCCCTCGACCCACTCCATTCCCACGCTGAGCGGAAACATCATAAACATGGTGGCGGCCGGGAACGCCGTGGTGTTTAACCCGCATCCCTCGGCGGCGAAGTGCGCCGCGCTTGCCGTGCGCGCCTTCAATCAAACCATCGAGCGGGAGGTGGGGATCACCAACCTGATCACCCTTATCGAGCACCCCACGCTCGAGACGTTTAAAGCGATCTGCGGGCACCAGGTCGTGCGCTTGCTCTGCGTGACCGGCGGCCCGGGAGTTGTGAAAGCGGCCCTGACGGCCGGCAAGCGCGCCATCTGCGCCGGCCCGGGAAATCCGCCGGTTTTGGTGGACGAAACCGCCTGTTTGAAACGGGCGGCCCGCGCCATCGTGCAAGGCGCGGCCTACGACAATAATCTGCTGTGCGTCGGAGAAAAAGAGGTGTTTGCCCTGGACGCGATCGCCGATCACCTGATGCGCGAGTTGGAGCAGGCCGGCGCGGCGCGTTTGACCAGCCCGCAGTTGGACAAACTGACCCGGGCCGCCTTTGCCTTCCCGCTCGGCCAGGGCGGCGGTTGCGCCGAGCCGGTGGTGAACAAGGCCCTGATCGGGAAGGATGCCGCGGTGCTGGCTCAGGCGGCTGAATTTCAGGCTCCCGCAAAAACCGAACTGCTCTTTGCGGAAACGGACCCGAACCATCCGTTCGTGAAAGAGGAGCAGATGATGCCTTTCATTCCCATCGTCCGGGTGAAGAGCGTCGAGGAGGGCATCCAGGCGGCCCTGGCGGCCGAGCGCAATTATAAACACACCTCGATCATTCATTCCCATAATGTCGAGCACATGACCGCCATGGCCCGGGCTCTGGATACCACGCTGTTCATCAAGAACGGCCCGTGCATGTCCGGCCTCGGCTTGGGCGGTGAGGGTTACCTGAGCTATTCGATCGCCACGCCGACCGGGGAGGGCGTGACCAACCCGGGGACGTTTACGCGCGTGCGCCGTTGTGTGATGGTGGACAACCTCCGCATTTATTGACCGATGTATCTGGCGCGTGTGGAAGGCAATGTCGTGGCCACTCGGAAGCACCCGAGTCTGACCGGCTGGCGCCTGGTGATTTGCCAGCCGGTCAGCCAAACCGGCGAGGCGGAGGGGCCGCCACAAGTGGCGATTGACCCGCACGGCGCGGCCTTGCACCAGCGAGTGATCATCTCCTCCGACGGCGGCGCGGCCCGCAAAGCTGTCGGTGATGAGCGCAGCCCCGTTCGCTGGCTGATCACAGGCATCGTGGACGAGAAAGTATCCGGGATAAACGCATGAGACTGGGCACGGTCATTGGACGGGTAACCTTGAGCGCCACCGTCCCCGCATTGGAAGGCGCCCGGTGGCTAATCGTCTGCCCCTTTTCCCACGCGAATTACGCCCTGCCCGCCGGGACGGCGGGAACGTTAAGCCGAGAACCGAGCCTGGTGGTGTATGACGATCTTGGCGGCGGGGTGGGCGAAGTCATTGGATTCGTCGAGGGGCGCGAGGCAGCTTGTCCGTTTGCCGCTCCGACACCCGTGGATGCAATCAACGCCGCCCTGGTGGACGAAGTTTTTTATCAACCTTTGGAAAAATGAAACCGGTTATCAGCACCCGAGAAATTGAGGAATTACTGCGCCACGGCGGAGACGTGCGTTCGCTGCCGGCGGACGCGCTTTTGACCCCTTCGGCGCGCGACCTGTTGCGTGATTGGGAGGCCGGCGCTCACGTTGCCAGCTCCGGCGGCACAACGGCACGAACCGCGGGAGCGGTGACCTCCGCCAGTTCCAAAGCGGACCTCGAGGCATTCTTCCACTCTCCCGGAGTTCACGACTATAAGCTGCAAATTTGCGACATCGGGCGGCGCTTGTGGCAACGGGCGTATGTGGACGGCAACGGCGGCAACCTGGGGATCAAAGTGGCCGAAGATCTCGTGCTCTGCACCCCGACGCTGGTCTCGAAAGGTTTCATGAAACCCGAGGATATGTGCCTGGTGGATCTCGAGGGCAATCAACTCGCCGGCGTAAAAAAGCGCACGAGTGAAATTCTGATGCACTTGCAGATCATGAAACGGCAACCGCGGGCGGTGGCCACCTGCCACTGCCACCCCCCCTACAGCACCGCTTTCGCGGTAGCCGGCGTGCCGCCACCCACTTGCATGATTCCCGAGTTTGAAGTCTTCGCGTCAGTAGCGATTGCGCCGTACCGCACGCCGGGCACACCGGAAATGGGCAAGCTCGTCGCCGACCTCACGGACAAGCATAACACCATTTTGATGGCCAACCACGGAGTGGTGTCCTGGAGCCATGTTGGCCTCGAGGACGCCTATTTCAAGATGGAGATCCTGGAAGCGTATTGCCGTACCGTGCTGGTCGCTTCACAATTGGGCAAGCCGCCCAACACCATGACGGGGCCGCAGCTCCAGGATTTGCTGAAGATCAAACAGAACCTTGGGATTCCCGACCCCCGCTACGGGCTCAAGGAGTGCGAACTGTGCGACAACGAAGGCTGGCGCCCCGGAGTCACCTGCGCGACGCCTTCCGCTAATCGGACGCCCGCCGGCGGAGTTGCCTCGAACACCCTCGATCCCGAGGCCGAAGCGCTGGTGAAAGCCATCACGGACCAGTTGCTCGCGCGGAACCAATGAAGTCTCTCGAGACCAAGCTGGCCGAAATCAAAGCTTCCCCGGCATCGCGCGCGTTCATTCTCGCTGACGCCAAGGACGCGGACATGGCTTACGGCGTGCAGGCGCCCGGGCCGCGCTCATATCTGGCCCGGCGGGGCGAACGCCCGGCTCGCTTCTCGCCCGAAATCTGGAATCGCGCCGAGTTTGGCTATCGCAATCTGCCGGAATTCCTTGACATTATCCGCGAAGTCGCGCGCCAGGGAATGGTGGACATTCTGCTGATGTCCGCCTATGTCAACGAGCAACTCACCATCCGGGAGGGGCTTTTCCGCCAATCCAGCGTCACCCCCGCGGTGCGCGCCAATGACACCACCGACGTCTGGGTGGTGCGGCACGGGTGCTACACACAGGAGATCGCCCAGCCGTTTCGCACCGCCACCATCGATCAGATCCAGTGCGGCAAAGTCGAGTGCGACCGCGCCGGCGTTGAGTTTCCCGGAGCGAATCTCGGCCTCTACTCGGTGACCTTTGTCAACCAAATCGAACCGGATCGAGAAACCCTGCTGGCCTACAAACAATTTCGCGAGGAGGCGGAAGCCAAACGCTTTCGCCATTTTCTCGAGGTGTTTGATCCCAATGTCGAAAGCGGCGTGCCCCGTGAAAAACTGGGGGAGTTTATCAATGACACCATCATTCGCAGCCTCGCCGGAGTTCCGCCGGCCGGACGTCCGGTGTTTCTCAAGATTGTTTACCATGGCCCGCGCGCGATGGAGGAACTGGCGCAGTATGACCCCAACCTGATCGTCGGGATTCTGGGCGGGGGCGCCGGCACAACCTATGACGCTTTCCGGTTGATTCACGACGCGCAAAAATACGGCGCGCGCGTGGCGCTGTTCGGGCGAAAGATCAACCACGCCGAGCATCAGTTGGCGTTCATTGAAATGCTGCGGCTGATCACGGACGGAAAGCTGCGCCCCGAGGAGGCGGTTCGCGCGTATCACGGCGTCTTGCAAGGCCGCAACATCAAACCCAAACTGCCGCTCGAACAGGACCTTCAATTAACCGATCCCTCGGTGCGTTACGATGGCAGCCCGGCGGCGCGCGGCACGGTAACCATCACCAATAATCCGCTAAGCGCCGCGCGGACCGAGACGCCGAACACGCCCCCCTGGCCCTTGCTGCCCGACGGCGCGCCGGATTTCGCCCGCATGACGCCCGGGCAGCGCCTCGCTTACGATCAGGCCCGGCTAAGTCGAAAATTCGATTGACTTGCCACAGCGTGACCCGCATCGAAGAGGCGGATGAATCCGAAACTTTCCCTCTTCATCGCCAGCGCCGCCCTCGCCGCCCTCGCGCCGGCGCGCGAGTTCCATGTGGCGCTTTCCGGCGACGACGCCAATCCCGGTTCCAAAGTCAGGCCGGTGCGGACCATCCGCGTTGCGACCATCCTCGCGCAGCCAGGCGATGTCATCACTGTCCACGAGGGCGTTTACCGCGAGCGAGTGGATCCGCCGCGTGGTGGTTCGTCTGAAAGAAGGCGCATCACCTATCAGGCCGCACCGGGGGAAAAGGTAGTGATCACCGGCTCGGAGCCGGCCCGAGGCTGGGAACGAGTGACGAACGACACTTGGAGAACCGTCATTCCGAATCAAGCCTTTGGCTCGTTTAATCCTTACTGCGATCTTATCCGGGGAGACTGGTTCAGCGACCGCGGGCGTCCGCACCACACCGGCGCTGTTTATTTGAACGACGAATGGCTTACGGAGGCTCGAGATTTAACCGAAGTGACGGCTCCGGCGGGCAAAGCGCCGCTCTGGTTCGCCGCCGTTGATGGCGATCCCGGCCGGTACCTCGCGAATCTTGCCTGGTTCCAAACCAGCACAGGCCAGCGCGTTCCCGCAGCCGCGCCTGACCGGCGTTACGGCGGCAAACCGGCGCCCTGCTCGGAGGGGGGCGACTGCGCGGGTTATCATCGCCTCGGAGACTGGCTCCTGTTTGAGCGGGTCGATTTTGGCGAGCGCACCGTGCGCCTCGAATTGCGAGCCGCCGCCGTCGAAAACCATACGCTCCTCGAGTTTCGGCTCCATGGTCCCGATGGCCCATTGCTTGGAACGCAAGCCATCCCCTCCACCGGAGACTGGCAGGCCTGGCGTTTCCTGATCCTCCCGATCCAGCCCGTGCAGGGAAAGCAAACCGTCTGCGTCCGGTTTAAAACCCGTGACTATGACTCCGGCAGCACCCGAATTTATGCCCAATTTCCCGGCGTTGACCCCAACGCGGCCAAGGTGGAGATCAATCACCGGCAGACGGTTTTCTATCCCTCCCGCAATTTTATCAATCACCTGACCGTGCGCGGGTTTATTCTGAAAAACGCGGCGAGCAACTGGGCGCCGCCCTCCGCCGAGCAGACCGCCATTCTGGGGAGCAACTGGAGCCGTGACTGGATCATTGAGCACAACACCATCTGCTATTCCACCTGCAGCGGGCTGTCGCTGGGCAAGTACGGAGACGGCACGGATAACACCAATGACGCCGGAGCGGCGGATCCCTACACCGCCTGCGTGCGCCGCGCCCTGACTAATGGCTGGAATCGGGCGTCGGTCGGCGGCCATCGCGTGCGCGGCAATCATATTCATCACTGCGAGCAAACCGGCATCGTGGGCAGCCTGGGCTGCGCCTTCAGCCGCGTGGAGGAAAATGTGATTTACGACATCCACCTCCGGAACCGGTTCGGTGGCGCGGAAATGGCCGGGATCAAATTCCATGGCGCGATTGATGTCATCATACGCGACAATCATCTCTTTCGCTGCGGCGGGGTGAGCGGGATCTGGCTGGATTGGATGGCCCAGGGAGCGCAGGTGGTGGGCAACCTCATGCATGACAATCCAGGCGGGTATGGGGACATCTTTTTGGAAATGCAGCACGGCCCGCTGCTGCTCGCGAACAATCTCCTGCTCTCCGAGCGGAGGTCCATCGCCCTCAACGCCCAGAGCATCGCCCTCGCGCATAACCTCCTGCGCGGGCCAATCGCCAACACCGAGTACGACGCGCGTCAAACGCCTTACCACCCGCCTCATGCCACGGCGATCGCCGGCTTGCGCGACGCCCCCAGTGGCGGCCACCGCGTTTACAACAACCTCTTCCTCGCCCCCTGCCAACTCTCCGCGTTGGATAATTCCCGCCAGCCATGCGCCGTCGCCGGCAACGTTTACACAAAGGGTTCGGAACCCTCCCGTTTCGATGTGGATGCCCTGGTGCGGCCGGATTTTGACCCGTCATGGAAGCTGGAACCCGAACCGGACGGCTGGTTCCTCACCCTGTCCGCCGATTTATGCTGGAAAACCGGCGTGGAACGCAAACTCGTCGATGCCGGGTTGCTGGGCCGCGCGGAAGTCCCAAACGCAAGTTACGAGAATCCGGACGGCTCTCGGGTTCAAATCGCGACCGATTATTTCGGCCAAAAGCGGAACAAGCAAAATCCGTTTCCGGGCCCCTTCGAGCTTTCCGGAGCGGCGAGGCAACGGCTGAAGGTTTGGCCGAAGAAATAGAGCTGCGCATTGACCCAAAGCCACCCACGCTCCGGGCGTCTGGCGCGCAGCAGCTTTCCTTCAAAACGACTGCATTGACTTGACTGTCGGGCTTCGATTACAACGACATCGGCGAACACAGAAGGAACCGTTTTGAAATCATTGAACCTGTTACCCATGCCTCGCAAAGTCCGGATGAGTTCCGGATATTATACACTTCCCGCCCAAGCCGTCCTGCATCTGGAACCGGACTTGCCACGCCTGACCGTAATGGAAACTGTATCCGAACGTTTGCGGACTGCGGCGGAGGAGGAGGGCGTTGCCTTGGAATTGGTCACCGGCCCGGCCCGGCACCCGCGCCTGGCTATGCGCGCCTCGCGAAGCAAGCGGGCGCCGAACGCGCCCGAAGGCTACACGTTGATCGTCGATGCCACGGGCGTGGCGCTTTACTACCGGGAAGAGGGAGGCTTGCGGGCGGGGACCGCCACGCTGCGGCAACTGTTGCGCGAGTTTGGGCGCAAGCTGCCGCGCCTGGTAATCGAGGATTTTCCGGACTTCAGACGCCGTGGCGTCATGCTGGACATCTCGCGCGGCAAGGTGCCCAACCTGCGAACTCTGTTCGAGTTGGTGGACGATCTGGCGGATTTCAAAATCAACGAACTGCAGCTCTACATTGAGCACACTTTTGCTTACCGGGATTTTGAACCGGTCTGGCAAGGCTGGGGGCCGCTGACCGGGGAGGAGATCCTCCAGTTGGACGCGCGCTGCCGCCAATTGGGAATCGATCTCGTGCCGAATCAGAATTCGTTTGGGCACCTGCGATCCTGGCTGGAGTATCCCCCGCTGAAGCCGTTGGCGGAGATCCCCCGCCCGTACGAGGGCGCGGACGGGACCTTCCTGCGTTACCCCGCCACCCTGGCGCCCAACCACCGCGGCACGCTGCCGTTTATCCGCGGGCTGTATGATGAGTTGCTGCCGCACTTTACCAGCCGGCGCTTCAATGTCGGCTGCGACGAGACCTGGGATCTCGGCCTCGGGCAGAGCAAGACAATCTGCGCGAAACGCGGCAAAGGCGTGGTTTATCTCGAATTTCTAAAAAAGATCCAAAGGGAAGTCGCCGCGCGCGGGCGCCGTATGATGTTCTGGGGCGACATCATCCTGCATCATCCGGAATTGATTGGCGAGTTGCCGAAGGATGTGATCGCCTTGCACTGGGGTTACGAAGCCAGCCATCCCTTCGAGGAGCAGGCGCGGTTATTCGCCAAATCCCAGGTGCCCTTCTACACGTGCCCGGGAACCTCCACCTGGATGACGTTAATTGGCCGGCACGACAACGGCTTCGAAAATTTGCGGTTGGCCGCGGCGGCCGGGCACAAGCATGGCGCGATTGGGTATTTGAACACGGATTGGGGAGACGGGGGCCACCCGCAACCACTGGCGGTGAGCTATCTGCCCTATCTGCTGGGCGCGGCCGTGAGTTGGTGCGGAGAGACCTGCGAGGAAAAGCTTCTCGCTCCCGTGCTCAGCCGGGACATTTTTCGGGACGCCACCGGCGAGGCCGCAAAGGCCGCTTTGCGAATGGGCTTTGCTCACCAGCACTTCCGATACCTTTCACCCAATGTGACACCGTTTGGGATTGTAATCGCCGCGCCGAGGCCGGAAACCCGCGAGCTGATGTGCCGTGACGGTTTGAAGCTCTATGCCCGGATTGCGGCCAGGAACATTGAGGCCGCTTTCGAGGAGCTCGGGAAGCAAAGGACCGCGCTGGCCCGCTCGAAACCGGCAACCCCCCGAGCGCGTATCCTGCGCGAAGAGCTGGACTTGGCCGCCCGGATGGCCGCCGAGTCCTGCCAGATCATGCTCTGGCAGCAGGCGCTTGCCGGCGGGAAGCTAACCCAGGCGCGGCAACGGGCCACCACCGGCATTCGGTCGCTCCGGAAGATCAAGGCCGATTTTGACGCGTACTGGCCGTTAAGAAACAAAGGCACCACGGCCAAATCCACGGCATTTCTCGATTGGCGCATTGCGGATTATCAAAAAGGCGCGCTGCCCTTTCCTCCGGAAACGGCCCGGGTCACCAAACCCAAAACCTACGCCGCCGAATGATGCCACGGCAAGCTGGCGCAAGGGAGCTTCGGTCGAGAGCGGGGTCTTCCGCCAAATTTTGTTCGTGATTTTCGGAGTGGCAAAAGGTTAGACTGCCGTTCATGATACTCTGGCTCCTGCTGGTGCTGCTGATCGCGTCAGAGGCCGCTCTCGGCTTGCGACAGGGCGCGGTCCGTGTGGCGGTTTCGTTTGTCGGGATACTTTTTGGCGCGCTCCTCGCGGTGCCGCTAGGGCATCTGCTGGCGCGCGCGCTGCCGATCTTCGGCATCAAAGATCCGGTGCTCACCTGGAGCCTGGCCCCGGTCATCGTGTTTCTGATCATTTCAGCGATTTTCAAAGGGATTGCCGCGCCTTTGCACAAGAAAGTGGACGTGCATTTCAAGTACCGCGCCAGTGATCTGCGCCTGGCCCTCTGGGAGCGGATCAGCCACCGGCTGGGCCTTTGTCTCGGGGTGCTCAACGGCGTGGCTTACGCAATCCTCCTCTCGTATGTGATTTATGTCAGCAGTTACGCGACTTATCAGGTGGCGAGTTCCGGCAACGATCCCGCGTGGATGCGCGGGTTGAACCGGTTGGGCGCCGACCTGCACCAAACCGGGCTGGCCAAAATCGGGCGTTCGCTCGATTCCATTCCCGACCAAACCTACGCGATGGTGGATCTGGGCGCCCTGCTGTATCGCAATCCGCTGGCCCAAGCGCGGATCTCACGCTATCCGGCCTTTCTCGCACTAGGGGAGAAGCCCGAGTTCCAGGCTTTGGGACAAAATGACTTCCTGGCCGCCTGGCAAAACCAGGAGCCAATCCTCTCCTTCATCAACCAACCGCAGATTCTGGCCATACGAAATAATCCCGCTCTCCTCCAGACTGTTTGGGGCACGGTTGCGGCTGATCTCGATGATTTCCGCGCTTACCTGGACACTGGCCGATCGGCTCACTATGACCCCGTGAAAATCCTCGGCCGTTGGAATTTCAATGTCAACGGCGCCATGATGGCGAAACGCCGGGCAAGCCCCAACATCCCTTCCAGCGAAATGCAGAAAATCAAGCGGTGGATGGTGGCGGCTTTCGCCAAAACGGGCATCGTGGCGAAGCCGGATCAAACCCTCACACTCAATGAGCTGCCGGTTCTCAAATCCGGAGGCAATAACCAGACCATGCAGGGTGAATGGAAGGAATTGCAGAGCAACCGTTTCCTGCTGACCTTTCCCGGCCTCGAATTCCCGGTCACTGTGGACAACGACCGGATGACCGCTAAGGTGGAGGGCACGGATTTGGTCTTTGATCGGGAAGAATAGTCTGATGCCCGCCGGAAAACCGCGGATCGCTTGATCCGCGGCGGCACCTCCCCACGCAGCATCTCCGCCCCTCGCTGGGCCGAGGTCGGTTGCGGGACCATTCACAGCGACGGTTCTGCTCACCCTCGATAATCGGTCGAGGCTGGGCATACAGCTTATTCCGGACCGGCATTTCTTGAAAAACCTGCTCCCACCCGCAGCGCCACCACACGCCCCGCGCATTTGGCGTTTCGATTCCCGAACTTTTGGGTATGTTATCCTCAGTGACGACGTTTCCATCCCAACTGGCTGAGTTGCCGGGGCTCAACCAAGTGACCGTCCCCGATCTTTGGCAGCAACAAGCAGTGGCCGCTTTACGCGCGGGAAGCGACGTTGTGGTGCAGGCGCCCACCGGCTCGGGTAAAACCCTCATTTTCGAACTTTGGTCTAACCAGGGCAAGAATCGCGGCCAGGCAATCTACACCGTGCCGACGCGCGCCTTGGCCAACGACAAACTGGCCGAATGGCGCGCGCGGGGCTGGGACGTGGGGATTGCCACGGGTGATTTATCGGAGAACCTCGGAGCGCCCATTCTCGTGGCCACGCTGGAGACTCAGAAGACCCGATTGATCCAGGGCGACGGGCCGGCGCTGCTGGTGGTGGATGAATACCAAATGCTGGCGGATCCCGACCGGGGCCTGAATTACGAACTGGCGATGGCGCTGGCGCCAGCTCAAACCCAGCTTTTGCTGCTTAGCGGCAGCGTCGCCAACCCCCGGGATGTCGTAAAGTGGCTGCAACGACTCGGACGCAAGGCGGTTTTGATCCAGCACGATCTCCGTCCGGTGCCCCTGGAGGAAGTCCACGCCGCGAGCCTGAGCTATCATGTGCCTTCTGAAATCCGGGGTTATTGGGCGCGATTGACCGCCAAATGTCTGGCGGAAGACCTTGGCCCCCTTTTGATTTTCGCGCCGCGCCGACATGCCGCCGAAGCCATGGCGGCAGATCTGGCGCGACAGTTGCCCATTCCAAACCCGCTGGAGTTGAATCCCGAACAGAAACTGGTTGTGGGCGAGCATCTGACGAAGCTGCTGAAGAGCCGGATCGCGTTTCACCACAGCGGCTTGAGCTACGCCGCGCGCGCGGGGGTCATCGAGCCGCTGGCCAAAGCGGGTCAATTGCGCGTGGTGGTCGCCACGATGGGGTTGGCGGCCGGGATCAACTTTTCATTGCGAAGCGTCGCCCTGGCGGGGGAATCCTATCGGCGGGACGCGGCTGAACAACCATTGCGGGCGGATGAAATCATGCAAATGTTCGGCCGCGCTGGCCGGCGCGGTCTGGATGAAACTGGCTACGTAATCGTAACTGCCAATGAGTTGCGGCTGCTCGATGGGCACCCCGCCCATCTCTCCCGCAGCGGCTCGGTGGATTGGAGCGCATTGTTGCGCGTGATGCATCGCGCGGACCAGCGCGGCCATAACCCGTTTGCGGAGGCTGTGGCAGTGCAGGAAAGATTATTCACCACCAAACCCATTTTCCTCGGAATCGAGGAATCATTGCGTCATCCCGAGGTTCCTTGCGGGCTGCGCACCGACGCCGAGCGCGCCCGCCATGTGCGCAAACGGATCCGCGAGATGCTCAACAGCCGCGGGGAATGGGAGCGCGCGCCCGAACCACGGGCCGTTCCCTTGCGGCTGATCCTCACTCCGGCGCGGCTTGACGGAACCGGCGAGCCGGCAGCAGCTCCGTCCCCCGCCCCGCCTAATCTGGTGCCCGCCCTTTCCGTCCCGGCGGCACTCGATAAGGTTGGGACCGGCACCTTGGTGGAATTATCCGCGAACAACAAAAAAATTTACGGGCGGGCCATGACGATGGCGGACCGCTTGAGCGGCGGGCGGGTGGTGATCGCCAAGTGGGTTCGGCGCCTGACTAATTGGGGCAACCGCCAGGCAACAGAACAGATCTGGAATGACCAAATCGCGCCCTTGGTCGCGCAACGACTGGAGCGGCAGCAAACGCCCCTTGTTCGCTTTGAATGGCGCGCACATAGCGTGGTGGCCCTGGTCAGCATCGCCGAACTCACGCTGCGAGTTCCGGTGGATTCCCATGGCGTGGCGATCTGGCGGCCGACACAACGCGAGGTGCTGCCCTATGACTGCGCCCGCTGTCCGCTGGCGCCGGTTTGTAAACAACTCTCGACCGCGACGGGCACGGCTTTGCTCTGGCGCCGGCTCGGCATCGTGAATGCTCAAGGCGCGCCGACCCTGCGTGGCCGCGTGGTCAGTTGCTTCACCCAGGGGGACGGTCTGGCCGTTGCCGCGGCGCTCGAAGATGAGAACTACCCCATCTCCGAGCTGGTGTATGACCTCGCCAATCTCGATGCCGGCTTTCGCTTTTGCGGAGAAGACAATCGCTGGGGCGGTCGCCTGGGCCTGGCCTGCCACCAGCGTTACGGATTGCAGTCCATCCCTGGCTATCTGGAAAACGGAGTGCCACCCAAATACGGCGCGGGAGCTGATCAGGTGGTGGCCTCAGTTCATCAAAACCCCGCAAACAAACACACCTGGATCACGGATTTGCTCGGTGCCGGCGACATCGACCGGATCATCATTGAATGGCGCAGTTTGTTGCGGCAGATTACGCATGCGCCGGACTTGGATTGGCCCCGCTGGCGAGAGCTGCGGGAAGCGGCCAAAGCCATACTGAACGAGACCGAATCTCCCACCCAAACGGAGCTTCCGTCACTGGAATATCATCAAACCCGGCGAGTGGACCACCGGCTGAAGCTGCGCCGGCATTAGGCCGAGGCACGCGAGATTCATTCCTTTTTCTTGCCGAACAACGAGAAGCTGCCTTTGGTTTCGCCCGCGCGTTGCTTCACTTTGAGTTGACCCAAAACTGCGTGCCAGCCGATGTAGATTTTGTGCCACTCGTTTTCGAGGTTGCGGAGAACACCCTCGTTCATCTCGCTGAGGTAACGCAAGGAAGGGGCATTGCTTACCAGCGCGTGGACTGCGTCCCGGTTGCCGCCACCCACATCCACCGTGGCCAGGATCAACTCGAGTTCCTGCACAAGAATGCTTTTGACCTCCAGGAACTGCGAGTCGTCCTCGGCGTCGAACTTTTTGGCGCGGGCCAGGTTGACGAAGTGATTGAACTGCTTCCAACACTCGAGGTAGTTCTCCGTCTGATGGATAAGCTGATCCAGTTTCTTAGCGGTCATAAGCGGGATTGGTTTCCAGGAATGGAGGACAGGCTGCGGGCGCGAGAAAGAGCATGGCGCCACCACGCAATTCGCGCGCGGTGATTTTAAAGCTGGGATATTGCACAACTAATTCCGAGAGCGGCAGTTGCGCTTCGGCCGCACCGTGGAACGCATCGATCACCTGGCGAGCAATCTCACGCGCCAATTCCTCGGGAAAACTCGAGGGCAGCGTGCTGGCCAACACCTGGCCGTCGCGATCCACCGCCAGACTGCCAGCGGGGAGCCGCAGCATGGTGTCACCGGGCTTGTTGAAAATGCTCAGGAGGCCCATAAACCCAGCACTTGTTTCATGCCGGCCCGCACGCCCTCCAGATCGAGAGCGGATCCCCAGCCGACACAAAATTCGGTGTCGCCGCGGGCCGTGAGGGCGACATGGCGTTGCGGACCTAGGCCCTCGATCCTTTCAACCACCCCGACCTGTAGCTTGTCGCCCAACAGACGGAAACGCTCCCAAGTCGCCTGCGACCAGGCGCCCATGCGCTCGGGGTTCTCCAACCCGCGGGAAAGCGTCTGCCGGGGCTTCGCGCCCGGCGTCTCCAGCGGGCGTTGCCGGATGGCCAGGAGGAACTCGATTCCCGCCACCTTGGAAATCTGGCCCCAAGCCAGTGGATCGACCACAAAGGGAGCAGCGTGATCCTCCGCGCCTCGGGATTCATCCAAGGCCTGCGCGAACTCCAAAAGCAGGCCGCTGTAGGACTTGAAAATCGAGCGCGCGCGGGCGGGTTCGCACGGCAACATCTCGAAGGTGCCGGCGCGCCAGCCAAGGATCTTGCGCACGGCCGCTTCCCCGTTTGCATCCCCGGTGTGCGCGTCGATCAATTCGCCGTCTTGAATCCAAATGCGGCCCGTCAAATCTCCATTGGTGATGCGCAAGACCGACGAACTCTGAGAAATACATTCCAACTGAATGATATCGGCGAGGCTCTTGCTTTGGACGCCGCGGAACCCGGAGTCGCGCTCCTGCCCCAACAAGGACTCGACACAGTCCAGGAACATCTGCGTCTCCTGTTCAGTGGCAGGTTTATGCCAGAAGAGATCCACGCCCAAAGCGTAGGCCCGGGAGCGGAACTGCTCGTCGGGGACCGCCGTGAAGGCGATGGTGCGCAATTCCGGGTACTTGCGACGAACGATGGAGAGCAGTTGCAGGCCATCGACTTTGGGCATCTTCAAGTCGCAAATCAGCAGGCGATAACCATCCGACTCGAGCATCGCCATCGCCCGCGAGGCGGACGTGGCGGTGGCGATCTGCGGCTTGCTCGGCAGCCGCGCCAGCACCTCTGAATACAAACTCAGCAGGTCCGGGCTGTCGTCCACCAACAAGATTTTTCGGCGTTTGGCCATGTTTTCAACGGGCAATTCTCGAACTCGGTCCGATAATCCCGATCGACTCGGCTTCCAGAAGAAGCAATCTTCGTTCCCAATGCCCGGCGAACTGCAAATCCACCAGTTACCGAGAGCGCCGGCCTCGTTTTCTCCGGAAGCCTCCGACAGCGCGATGCCAACGGGACATTCCAGTCCATCTCTGGGACAGCGTCCGAGCTCCTCACCGGCCAGTTCGCTTGGAACGAGCGGAAGGTTTTACGCGGAAAGACGGACGAGAGTGCTTTCTGGCATGAATTCTGCCTGCCTGTTGGCGGCAGCGAACGTCATTATGGAACGTGAAACACATATCGTTGGAACCCGGCGATGCCGCCAGACTCAGAATCGGAGGCTGGCCGATCACTCCAGGGCGGCCAAGGCCGGGGGCGTCCCAATCCGCTTCGAGATAACATGTTAGGTTTCATCAAAAACTTGTGGCGCAAGCCGGCGAGCGCGCCGGCAAACGAACCCGCACCGGCCACGCCCACTCCCACCGCATGGCCCGGCAACGCCGAAGCGCGATCGGCCACGCCGCGACGGCCAGCGGCACATCAAACCAGTCGCGGCGTCGAATTGCCTTTGCAGCCGGTAATCGAAGGACTCCCTCTGGAGTTGCGAGCCCGCTTGCTGGCGGATGATGTCGGAGAGGCAACGATCACGGTGCCGCTGGAAAAGATTCTGGCCCAGCTTTCGCGAGGCGCCGTGCGCCTCAGCTTTGGCGAGTTGCGCCAACTTTCCCCGGGAGTTTTTCGCCCGGAATCCGACCGGGACGCCGTCCTGGTGCCCCTGCCCTTGGCGGAAATTCTTACTCGGCTCAATCCGGCGCTCATGATCCGCCGGCGCGCGCAAAGGCAAGTGCAGATACCCGCCGAAATCAGCAGCCCGTTCGACGCCTACGGCGAGGGAACGGCCTTCTCCGCCCCTCCTGCGCGGGAGGCACTGCTGCGCCATCCAACGCCTCCCCCAGCAGGGTTGCCACAGAGTTCACCGGTAGCTTTGCCCCCGGCCATGGGACGCATGGCTCCCGTGGAGCCATCGCTCCCACCCCCAGCTCCGGTTACCCCGCCAGTGAATCCGCCGGCGTCGATCCCGGACCAATTTCTGCCGGTTCAGCGACGGGCGCCTTTATCTCCGCCGTCCGCGCCGCCCGCAGTCTCACAGAAATCAGACACAACATCCTGCTTTACCGCGCCGCCCTCCGAAGCCCTCGCAACTCCACCGCCGGCGGAAGCACCGATCGCCTTCGCGCCAAATCCCATTTTAACGGCACCCTTATCGCCGATCTCGCCTGAACCCTCCGCACCGCCACCGCCCCTCCCCACGGGAGCGGGATCGCCCGCAGGGGTGGCAGCAGCCAGATTCCAGGCGGCCGACGGCCAGGGTGACTCTGCCCAGAGCGAACCTCCCCTATTGCTAATGAGTCTGTCCGCCCTCTCGGATAGCTGGCCGGAAACAGTTCGGAAGGAAATCGAAGGACACGCCTTGGCGAACGCGCAGGTCGCCGTGCCGACCAAACTCCTTGAACAAGGTTTGAAACAAGGCCGGATCACGATCTCCTGGCAGTCTGCGCGCTCGTGGATCCAACCGGCGCTGCCACCAATGGCCTCTCCCTTGGACGAAACTCTTCTGGAGCTGCCCTTGAAAATTGTGGCGCCAGCGTTCCTGGCGCGCCAGCAGCGGAACAAGGGAAAACGCGTCTCCATCGACGCGGCCATCCCGGACCTCTTCTTCGGTTTCCCCACTCCCGAACCCACGGCTCCTTCGGTAACCGCAACCCCTCTGGACACGAACTTTTACGCGTGGGGAGAGAATGCCGGAGAAACGCCAGCGGAACCGGACGGGAAGAGCGGCCCGTCGCCCGGAACGAAATTCGTGGCGAAATACGCCGCTCCGAACGAGGTGATTTCCCGGGCGGCCGGACTCGAAGGAGTTGTCGGAGCGTTAATCGCCCTTCCGGATGGTCTGATGGTAGCCAGCCAATTACCCAAAGATCTGAACGCGGACACCCTGGCCGCTTTTCTGCCGCAAATCTTCGGCAAAGTGAGCCAGTGCGCCCGCGAACTGCGCATGGGCGAGTTGAACAATCTGAACTTCACCGTTGGAAACGTGCCCTGGAAGATCTTCCGCGTGAACGCAATCTTCTTCGCCGCGTTCGGGAAAGCCGGCAAGCCCCTCCCGACGGCGCAATTGGCGGCGCTGGCCGCGGAATTAGACCACAAACAGAAGTAATTTATGGCCATCATCAATCACGCCACGAAGGAACTGCAGGTTAAAATTGTCTATTACGGCCCAGCCATGGGCGGCAAGACCACCAATCTGGTGCAGGTGCATGATCATGTGCAGACCACCGCCGGGAGCAAAGGCAAATTGGTCTCGCTGGCCACCAGCTCAGATCGCACGCTGTTTTTCGATTTCCTGCCGATCGAGGCGATGTCAATCAAGGGTTTCAAAACCAAATTCCAGCTTTACACGGTGCCGGGCCAGGTAATTTATAATACCACCCGGCAACTGGTTTTGCGCGGCGTGGACGGCATCGTGTTCGTGGCGGATTCACAATACGAGAAGATGGCGGAGAACGCGGAGAGCTTCGCGAATCTCGAGGATAATCTTAAATCATTGAAGCTGAACCTGGGAGACATTCCGCATGTGCTGCAATACAACAAACGCGACTTGCCCAATGCCGCGCCGGTCGAGTACTTGGAATTCCTGCTGAACAATCGCGAGGTGCAGGTGCCGTCCTTTACCTCGGTGGCGCACAAGTGTGAAGGAGTGTTCGAATCCCTGAACATGATCACCCGCATGTTGTTGCACAAGTTTGTCAACCAAGGCGCCCCGCAATACGCCTGAAATGCCCACCCTGCCCCAATTGATCGAGGAGGACATCGAGTTCCTCGATGCCGAACTTCGGCACTTGCTGGAAAAAAGCGAGGCCACCACGGCGTTGGTCATCGATAAAGGGGGTTTTCTGATCACCAGTCAGGGCGATGCCTCGAATTTCGACCTGACCACCATCGCCGCGCTCGCCTCGGGCGCCTACCTGGCCAATCAAACCATCGCCAACCTAGTTCACGAGACGAATTTCAGCAGCGTGTACCAACAGGGAGAAAATTTCAGCATGTTTATCCAGTGCGTCGATGAGCACTGCCTGCTGGCCGCCATTTTCAAAGCCGGCGTCAGCGTGGGACTAGTCAAATATTTCGCCTCGCCCGCCTGCCTCCGCATCGCCCGGCAACTCCAGCTCGCGCAGGCGCGCAATCCCGGCGCGGGCCTCGATCTCTCGGAACTCAACCTCGCCGACTCCAGCCAGCTCTTCAAACGGAGATAGCACCCAAGCAGCGCAAAACAATTTTGTTTTCGCTTACGCTCCCTGTGCGCTATGCTGGCTCCGTCGTGAGTCTGAAGCAGCTTTTCAACCCCAAAAAATCTTCCGCGCCGCCCCTGCCGCGGCCGGCCGTCCCAGTTCGCGGCGACTGCAGCTATTATCATATCACGCACTGGAAAGCGGCTTCGCAATGGATGCGCGCCATTCTGGCCGAGTTGTTTGGCGCTGCGCTGGTGCAGCCGGAATATTTCCAACGCCAGATTTGGAGCCGGCCTCCGGCCCCTGGACTGGTCTATCCCTGCGCCTATCTCGCCAAGGCCGAATACGACTCTTTCGCCACGGCAGCCACCCGCCATTTGGTGCTGGTGCGGGACCTTCGGGACACACTGGTATCCGGGTATTTCAGCATGCGGTTTACGCATGAAAACACAGTGGGCGAGATGGATCTGCGCCGGCAGGTATTGAATCGATTGAATCCAGAAGATGGCATGCTGTATTTGTGCGAAACCTGGCTGAACAACTCGGCCTGGATCCAGCGAAGCTGGGTGTTGGGATCGACCGATTGGCGGCGAGTGGAAGATTGCTTTCGCGACCCTTTCGCCACACTGGATCAAATGTTTCGCACGCTCTGGAAGCTGGAGATTGAACCCGCCACGCTGCGGCGAGCCGTGGAGGCGTACGCCTTCGAGCGCCTGAGCGGCGGGCGCCAGCCGGGGCAGGAGGACCGCAAGTCACATTACCGCAGAGGAACCGCCGGAAACTGGCGCGAATACTTTACTCCGCGCATCGCCAAACGGTTCGCCCAACTCCATGGCGAGTTGCTGATCGCCGCCGGTTACGAGCGGGATGAAAGTTGGGTCGGCCAATGCGCAGATTCCGCCGCGCTCGCCGCGATCCGGGAGCCAAAGACATGAAGTGGAGAAGGCTCTGGGAGGAATTGCGGCTGCGCCTGCCCGAGCCGGCTTTTCAGGCCTTCACCGGGCGCAAACGCGACGTCCTGTTTCTGTGGGTGCCGAAGTCCGCCGGAATGAGCATCTACGCGACCCTTACGAAATACGGGTGCCTCCGCGAGCGATGGGACGCGCCGCTGCAACCCTTCCGCAACCGCGGGATCGCGACCTTCGGGCATGTGGACTTGCCGGGGTTGATCGCCAAAGGAGTGGTGGACAGGCGCTACTTCGATCGCGCGTTCAAGTTTGCTTTCGTGCGGAATCCGTTCGACCGCCTGGTATCCCTCTTTTTTTATCTGAAAAAAGTCAAACGGGTGGAAACGCCTGAGGCGCTCACCTTTGAGGAGTTTTGCCGTGCCATCGCGGCCGGCAAACATCCGCGCGTGGGACTCTACAATTGGCGGGGGCTGAGCCAGTGCAACCCGATGTGCGACTGGCTGCTGGATGACAGCGGGCGGCTGCTCCCCGATTTTCTGGGGCGCTTCGAGACTCTCACGGAGGATTTTCAAGCAATCTGCAAGCTCATTGGGATCGCGGAGCGGATTCCGCATGAGAATAAAACCGAGCATCGGCCATATCGAGACTATTACACCGCGGAGACCCGCGGCATCGTGGAGACCGTGTATCGGAGGGATCTTGATCGTTTTGGCTACAGTTTCTGACTATCTTTACAATCAGGCTCGCAATCCGGGCGGAACACCGGATGCTGACCCCAAAGCCCATGGGATCGCTTAGGAATATCTGGAAATCGGTGGGCGCCCAGCGATTAAGAGTTCGCGCCGCCCTCAGGCCATCGTCACTGGAGCCTCGGTTGCAACAGTTGATCAGTCGTGGGGACGCGGTGAAAGCGATGCGCCTGGCGCGCGATGCCTCCGCAGCCGCGCCAGCTCAGCCCGGGTTGGCGGCGCTGCACGCCTGGACCCTCGAGCATGTCGGCCGGCACGAGGAGGCACTGCTGGCGTATCGAGCCGAGTTGGCCATTAATCCATCCCATGCCCGGGCGCGGGAGCGGGCGCGCGTCCTGGCGGCGGCGCTGGCGCCGCCGCGGGCGGCCCATGCTCCGGGCACGCCACGCTCCTGGCACACCAGCCTGTCTCATTCTAGGCTGATCGAGCTCCAGCAAGCCCATCACCAGTACACTTATAAGGACGTGCTGTTGCTGAAGAACCCTTTCGATCTGGCGCTTTACCCTAAATTGCTGTGGGCTTTAAAACCGCGCACGATTCTGGAAATTGGATCCAAATCCGGCGGCAGCGCCATCTGGTTTGGAGATCTGTTGAACTCGTTCGGCATCGAGGGCCGGGTGTATTCGCTGGACATCGTAAAAGTAGCCGAAGTGTCGCATCCGCGGGTGCTTTTTATGGAGGCGGACGGCCGCAATCTGCAAGCCACGCTTTCAAGAGAGTTCTTATCCGCCCTGCCGCGGCCCTGGCTGGTGATTGAGGATGCGGACCACTCGTATGAGACCTCGATTGCAGTGCTGAACTTCTTTGATCCCCTGTTGGAACCTGGCGAGTATATCGTCGTCGAGGACGGCATCATCTCGGATCTGAACCAGGATCCGGCGGCCAACTCCGGCCCTCACCGGGCATTAAAAGAATTTCTGGGCAACCGCGGTGACGATTATGAAATTGACGCCGCGTACTGCGATTTTTTTGGCTACAACGTGACCTGGTGCACGAACGGTTGGTTGCGGAAGCTGGGCAAGAACGCGGATCCGACTCCGCCACGGAAACTCTGATGCGCGTCGTCCATCTCGCGACCACGGATATCACCGGTGGCGCCGCGCGCTCCGCGTATCGCCTGCATCAGGGTTTGCTGGAGTTGGGTGAGGAATCAGTGATGTTGGTGCGGGACAAGGAAGCGGACGACCCGACTGTGCGGCGGTTGGAGGCGGGACCGCCCCGCTTCGCGTTTTATGCGGAAATGCTGCATCTGACGGCCATTGATCAGAACCGCTCGGATATTTCCAACACTCATTTCTCACTCGGCTGGCCGGGTGTGGACGCCTCCCGCCACCCACTCGTCCAGCAGGCGGATGTCATTCATCTCCACTGGGTCGCCGGCTTTCAATCTCCGGCGAATGTGGCGGCGCTGCTGGGATTGGGGAAACGGGTCGTCTGGACGCTGCATGACATGCGCCCGTTCACCGGCGGGTGCCATTTCTCGGCAGGTTGTGAAAAATTCATGACGAATTGCGCGGACTGTCCGCAATTGGCGACGGATCCGGCGCGCCTGCCGGCGGCGGCCCTCGCCGATGCGGCGGAGTTGCTTCCGAGCAGATATCTTCAGGTGGTGGCGCCCAGTCGGTGGCTGGCTGAGTGCGCCCGCGCGAGCCGGCTTTTTTCTGGCCTGCCGCTCCAGACCATTCCCTACGGCCTCGACCTTCGACATTTCGCGCGTCATCCCCGCGGGGAAGCTCGCCGCCGCCTCGGTCTCCCGCAGCCGGGTTTCTTTCTGCTGGCAGGCGCGGATCACGGAGCCGAGCGGCGCAAAGGGTTTCTCGAGCTGTCGCGCGCGCTCGAGCTTTGCCGGATGGATGCCGAATTCCGAAAACGCGCCGACGAGGGCCTGATCAGGCTGCTTTGCTTTGGCCGATCCAGTGAGGCTTTCAAGCGCCTGCCGATTCGCGTCCATACGCTCGGCTACCTCAATTCCAATGAAACCCTCAGCGCCGCCTACAGCGCCGCCGACCTCTTTGTTTTGCCTTCGTTGGAGGACAATTTGCCGAATACGATTCTGGAGGCGCTAAGCTGCGGCGCGCCAGTAGCCGCCTTCCGCGTGGGTGGCATCCCGGACTTAATCGAGGAGGGCCGCACGGGTTTCCTGGCGCGTCCCGGCGAGGCCGCCGATCTGGCCCGGGTGCTCGTCACCTCCGCCGCCAACGGACCGCGACTCGAAGCCATGCGCGCGGATTGCCGCCGCCACGCTGAGAAATGCTTTCCGCTTCGCCTGCAAGCCAGCCGGTATCAGGAGCTGTATCGACGAATGCGCCCCGCCGCCCCCACGCCGCCCCGGGACGGAGTTTTCCCCGGTCCGGCGCTGGGGCGAGCGATCGCGCCGGCGTTGCTGGACGGTTTGGCGCGATACGGCTTGCCCGTCATTGGCCCGGTGGCGTCCATTAATCGAGACGCGCCACAACGCCGCCGCGCGTTCTTAAAGCACCTGAACGCATTGTTGCGAAAAGGAGCCGCCGGACGGCTGTCGCCCCCGGCCCTGCTGACCCGCTTGGAGGCCCTTCAACCCGTATTGCAAGGCAGCAACGGCTGGTGGATTCGCGCGCGCTGCGCGATTGGCGGGGATAAGCGGCTGGAAACAGCGACCGATTGATCGAGCGGCCTCACTGCGGGAACTACGGTCGCGAGAGTGATTTGATTCAGTTACGAATCCGCACGGACGGCGAGG
>JBDHQH010000188.1:0-4799 GCA_039806935.1 Verrucomicrobiota bacterium | reverse complement strand
GCCATCAAAGGCCAGTATGAAGTCCTCCGTCTGGAACAGCCAACCCGGGACTTGCTCGCCGATCCGCACACCCCCGCGCCGTTACGCGAGCGCTTGGCGCTCCTGAATGAGCTGCGCGCCTTTGCCGAGAGCGAGCTGCGTCTCAAGGTGGACGGCCATTACACGAAATACGCCGATCTCCACCGGCCTTACGTGGTCTGGAACGTCAAAGCGGCCCCCGAATTTTCCTTGCAGCCCAAGACCTGGTGGTACCCGCTGGTGGGCCGCCTGGCCTATCGAGGTTACTTCGAACCGAGGCTGGCCACCAATTACGCCGCCTATTTGCGAGGCAAAGGCTTCGATGTTTCGGTCGGCGGCTCACAAGCCTATTCGACCCTGGGCTGGTTCAAGGATCCGGCGCTCAACACCTTTCTCTTCGACCCGAGGCCCGAACTGGCCGAAATCATCTTTCACGAACTCGCCCATCAACGGGTGTTCATTGCCGGCGACACCGATTTTAACGAGGCTTTCGCGACGACGGTGGGCGAGGAGGGCGCTCGCCGCTGGCTCCAGACCAGCAGTGGCCTGCCGCTCCAGGAGCGTTACCTCGCCCGCCTCGAGCACACCCGCCAGTTCGTCGGCCTGGTGATGCAGACCCGCTCGCGGCTCGAGGAACTCTATGGCGACTCGAGGGATAACGAGGGAAAAATTCAAGCCACTGATAAGAACAAAGACGTCGCGCCAGAATGGCTCCGGGAGCGCAAAGCCGAAATTCTACAGGAATTCCAGCTTGGCTTCGCCGCCGCTCGCTCCCAGTGGGACGGGGATGATCAATATGAAAGCTGGCTCTCCCTTCCACTCAACAACGCCCATCTCAACTCTGTGGCCGCCTACTACGAACTCGTGCCCGGCTTCGAGGAAATGCTCCGCAGATCCGGCGGCAACCTGGAAACCTTCTACCGCGCCGTCGAGCAGCTCGGCAAGAAATCAAAAGCCGAGCGTCGCCTGTGGCTTCGATCCTTGGGGAAGCGGCGCCCGCCTGAACGGCCTTCGCCGCCACTCTCCCTCAGGTCACAAACTCCAACTCCTGGCGATGCCCAAGCAAGCCCCGCTCGTGCGCGCGGCCCAGAAACCGCCGGATCGATTCCCGGCCGCGCTCGCCGTAATCCAGTGTCCAATGGTTCACGTACATCCCCACAAATTGGTCCGCCAGCTCCAGGCCCATGTCCCGCGCGTAGCGTAGCGCGTGCCGGACCGCGTCGGCCCGGTGGTCGAGGCTGAATTGGATGCTGGCTGTGAGGAGATCCGAGATCTGTTTCCGCGCCGCTGGGGGAAACCGTTTGTGGATCACGTTGCCGCCGAGCGGCAGTGGCAAACCATCATTTTCACGCCCCCACCACGCACCCAGATCCTCGCACAATTCGAGCTGTTGATTCCGGTAGGTCAACTGGCCCTCATGAATGATCAGCCCCACCTCGGCCCGCCCGGACTTCACCGCGGCAAAAATCTCGTCGAAGGGAACGATCAGGCAATCCAATTCACCGGCGGGTTTATCCAACCAGAGTTGCAGCGCCAGAAACGCGCTCGTCATGGCCCCCGGCACAGCGATGCGCTTCCCCGCGATCTCGGCGCGTGAAAACTTCTGCCGGGCCACCAGCATCGGGCCATAACCATCGCCCATGCTCGCTCCACTCGGCAGCAAAGCATATTGACCGCTCACGTGCGCGTAGGCGTGGATGCTGATGGCGGTGATGTCCAACTCACCGCGGGTGGCGCGTTCGTTCAGAGTCTGAATGTCCTGCAGGATATGCTCGAACTGGAAACCATGCGTGGGGATCAACTCTTTCGCCAGAGCGTAAAACATGAAAGCGTCGTCCGGATCCGGCGAATGGCCCAATGTCAATCGTTTTTCTACCATGAGCGAAGACTAGCCCGAAACCCCTGGGATGTCAGCAACCGAGCCTCTCCCGCTACCGTAATTCCGCTAGCGGCGCCGGATCCATATCCTCGAAGGCCTGGTTTTCCCCGCCCATGCCCCAACAAAAGGAGTAGGCGCCGGTGGCGCAACCGCAATGGATCGACCAACTCGGCGAGATTACCGCCTGGCGATCTCCGATGATCAGATGCCGGGTGTTGCGCGGCTCACCCAGGAAGTGCATCACCCGGCCTTCCCGGCCAAGGTCAAAATAAAGGTACACTTCCGAACGACGCGCATGAGTATGCGGCGGCATCGTGTTCCAAACCGAGCCCTCATGCAGTTGGGTAAACCCCATAACCAACTGGCAACTTCGCGCGCCGCCCGCGTGAATAGATTTATAAATCACTCGCCGGTTCGCTTCAGCGGGGGAACCTAACTCCACCCGGGCCGCCTCCGCCTGCCTCACCAGCGTGGTCGGGTGCGCCGCATGCGCCGGGTAGCTCAAGAGGTAGAAAGCGGCCGGATTCGCGAGCTCCAGGCTCGCGAAGGTCACCCGCCGCGAACCACGCCCCACGTACAGACAATCGAGCCGGTTCAGTTCGTGGCGGCGCCCATCTACCTCAACCCGTCCGGGGCCGCCAATATTCAGCACTCCAAGTTCGCGCCGCTCGCAAAAGTAATCGGATCGCAATTCGTCGGTGGCGGAAAGCTCCAGCGCATCCGTCGCAGGGACGGCGGAACCGATAATCGCGCGATCCGCATCCGTGTAGAGCAATTCGAGGTCCCCGTCGTGGAACAGGGATTGGACGAGAAACGCCGAACGCAGTTGCTCGGTGCTCAATCCGGTGTACTCCGAAGGACTTGGACAATAACGGGTTTGCATAAAATTCAATGCGCGGCGGCCTGCCGTTCAACGTAGTGGCTCCACGAGTCTTGATCCGGAAAATCTCCGCTCCGGCTCCAGCCCGCTCCGGCGCGGTAAATCAGCGACCCGCCGCGCTTCACGGTTGTCTTCAGCAAGACCTGATCCGGTAGCGAGATCTTCTCCGCCGTGCCCGGCATGATCACGGCCGTGCCAATGCTGCCGTTGCGTCCCTGCGGCGGTTCCCAATACGCCAGCCATGAATTACCCGGCCCGAGTCGGGGAGCCTCCCCTGTCGGCCGGGTCACGATCCCGGCCACCGCCTCCAACTCCTCCGGTCCGCCCTCCCATTCAAAGCGCGTCTGGATGCGGTTGAGATTGGAGCCGGTTTGAAGGCTGACGCGCCGGGTCTCGCGCACGGAAAGGCCCGCCGCGTCATAAGGCGCGTAGAAAAGCTCGAAGGCGACTTGCCCGGGGCCGTTTTCAAGCAACCGCCAGGAGACAAAATTTCTGGCCGCGTGGAGTTTGCCCTCCCGCCAGATTCCGGTGGCGCCACAGCCGCGGCTCGGGCCCACCTTGTACATATCGAGTCCCTCACCATGATCGCGGTGATAGTCGGCGGAAAAAAACCAGCGCTCGATCACCGGCTGGCGTGTCCGCTTGCACCAAACGTCCAACCCGCTGCTGATCTCGCCCGCGGCTTCGAGCGCCGGCCCGTACACCCGAAACGCGATCCGCTCGTTTTCCCAAGCAAAATCGTCCTTGCGCTGTGGCAGGAAGGCGCAGTAGGCCGCCGCGGGCAAATCGCCTAGGGCCAGGCGATACATCTCGCTGCCCGCCAACAGAAACGCGCCCACGCCGTAAACATCCGAATGCGTCGGATCGAACTTCTTCGGATCCGCCCCGATCGGTTGCACGTGCTCCAGCTTGCCCTCGGACGTCAAACATTCCGTCAGGCCCGCCCAGCCCCGGCGCGCCGCCGGTTCGTACCCGGCGCGATCCAGCAATCCGCGGTTGACGCCCCAGGCCAGCGCGAACGTGAAAAATCCCGAGCCGCTGGTTTCCTTGAGCGGATACGAGGCGGGATCCAACAGGCTGGAGCGCCACAAACCATCCGGCTGCTGCAAGGCAACCACGCGCGCCGCCATTTCCTGGAATTGGGTCTCGTAGAATTTCCGCCGCGGATGCTCCGGCGGCAAAACTTGCAACACCCGGGCCAGGCCGGCCAGGACCCAGCCGTTGCCGCGGCTCCAGAAGACCTTTTCCCCGTTGGCCTCGCGCCGCTCGAAATAGTTGCTGTCCCGGTAATATAAATGCTCCTCTTTGTCGTAGAGAAAATCGGAGGTTGCCCGCCATTCACGATCCATGAAATCCAGATACTTCCCTTCCCCGGTGGCGTTGAACATCCGGGCCCAGGCCGGCGGCCCCATGAACAGCGCGTCGCACCAAGCCCAACGGTCGGTGGCCCCCTTCACCTTGAAGCTCAGGTCGTTCGTGCTGGGATGGGCCAGGATGAAGTCAAACTGCTCGCGGGTGGGCGCCAGCATCGCGGGATCCCGGTCGCGCAGATAGAGCTCCAGGTAGGTTTGGGAAACACAGTAAAAATCTGCGTGGTAAACGCGGCGGCCCGGTTTCCATTCCTGCGTTTTCCCCATCGCCACCATGGCGTCGTGGAAGCGCGAACTATCCGAAATGTCGGCCAACGCCATCATCCCCGCGTGGCAGGCCCCGTAAGTCCAATCATCCAGCGGGTGCCTGGCCGGGTGAGCCAGTTGCCAGTCCGCCGCCTTCTCCATCAGAGCCCGGATGGCGGCGGCGGAGCACCCGGCCGGAACCGGCCCCGCCCCCCGGGCGGACCACGCCATCAAGGCCGCCATCAAACAACCGAATCCTGCCCACAAGTGATTCATAATCTTTGCGCGTTTCGTCCCGGCAACGCGCCCATTATGCCGCGTCAACCAACCTGGGTCAATTCCCCCCGCGAGGTCAGTACGGCTCTCCCAACGCGGCCGAAGGCCGGCTCTCTCCGGATCGAGAATC
>JBDHQH010000041.1:0-28172 GCA_039806935.1 Verrucomicrobiota bacterium | reverse complement strand
TTTTCTTTTTTTCCCATTTCTACGGCCTTTCTCTAACCGCCAGCCAAACGCCCTGCTCCGGTGCGAGGATTAGGGCGCGTATTTCGACCTTGACATAAATTCCGCTTTTTTTACCAAGCGGGCATGAACTTGCTTCTGCCCGCCAGCCGCCGCGCGTTTTTCGCGCGCGCGGGAGCCGCTCTCCTCGGCGCCACCCTCGCCGGAGGCTGCGCCGGCCCGCGGCCAGTCCAAACCCGCCGGCCCAAGCCCATCCGCGGCAGTTGGATCAGCATCTGGTGGGATGACCGCCGCCACCAGTATTGGAACGACACCTGCCGGAGTTACACCTGCCGCCAATGGCAGGCCGCCGTCGAGGATGTGGCGTCGCTGGGAATGAAATACCTCGTCTTGCTCGCCGTCGCCAAGGGCGGCCAAGCGTTTTACGACACTCCGCTGCTGCCCAAGCTGGAAATGGCGTGTCCGGACCCGCTCGAGGCCATGCTGAAGGCGGCGGACCGTGTCGGGATGAAATTCTTCATCAGCAGCGATTGGTATGGCGAATGGAACGCGCGCGCCCTGACCGATCCGGACTGCGTGAGCAAGCGCTTCCAGATGATGGAGGAGCTCGCCGCCCGCTACAGCCACCACCCGAGTTTTTACGGATGGTACTGGCCAAACGAAGCGTGCCTCACTCCCTACTTTGAAGCGCCTTTCGTTCAATACATCAACTCCTCGAGCGCGCACGCCCGACGCCTGACCCCGCAGGCCAGAACGCTCACCGCCCCTTATGGAACGTTCCGCGCCGTGTGCGACGACACCTTCCTGCGTCAACTGGAAAACCTCGACGTGGATATCATCGCCTACCAGGACGAAGTGGGCTGCCTGCGCATGGACGCGGAGGGCAGCGCGCGCGCCTTCGCCACCCTGCGGCGCGCTCACGATCGCGTCCCGCAACGAGCTCTCTGGGCAGACGTCGAGGTGTTTGCCTGGGAAGGCAAACCGAACCACCAGAATACGCCGCTCATTCCGGCCCCCTGGCCCCGGGTGCGCGCGCAACTGGAAGCCGTCACCCCGTTTGCCGATGAAATCCTGATCTACCAATTCCAGGGCCTGCTCAACCGCCCCGGCACGCGCGCCTTCGCGGGCCACCCCGATTCCATCCGGCTGGGGGAGGATTACCTGGCCTGGCTGCGAGGCCAGGGATAGGGAAGCAAGACGAAGCTTTGGAAATGAATTCCCCGAACCGGCGCGCGGCCGCCCACGCGCCGGTTTCAAACCTTCCCTATTCTTCTCGAATGATTGGACCAAGGGAGCCCGCCCTCCGGCGGATCGTTCCAGCATTGTTCGAGACGCTCTATGCCCTGAACCAGCGCTTGCAATATAATCTCAAGCTCTGTAGATGTTTTATGGTGAATTTTCTGCACCGATACCAAGGCGCGCCCCCAGTTTTCGTCCGGCTGGGCGCGGTTACGCTTTTGCTGGCCTTTTTGTCAGGCTGTGGGCGGGACGAGGTGCAAGTGTACCGCCTGGCCAAGGAACCAACCGCCCCGCCCGCGCCGGCGATCGATCCACACGGCGCCATGTCCTCCATGCCCGGGGCGGGTCACGGAGCGGCTCTGCCGGGGTTGAAATACGCCGTGCCGGCGGGTTGGGAGGAAGCGCCTCCGGGTGAAATCCGCGCCGCCTCTTTCCGCATTTCCCGAAATGGCCAGCAGGCGGACTTGGGCGTGGTGCCCCTGCCCGGTTTGATGGGCCATGACTTGGAAAACGTCAATCGCTGGCGTGGAACGGTAGGCTTGCCGCCCATCGACGAGGCCGAACTCAAAAAACAGACCGAACCGGTGGAGATGGATGGCGGCCTGGCCGCAGTTTACGATCTGGCGGGCGAAAACCCCGGCTCCGGAGACAAAACCCGCATCCTTGCCGCTGTGTTGAGGCGCGAAGGGGTGGCCTGGTTCTTCAAAATGAACGGCGACGACGACCTGGTCGCCGCCGAGAAACCCGCCTTTCTGCAATTCTTGAAATCGGTTCGGTTCACCGCCCCCACCGGCGTCATGCCCGCAATCACTTCCGGCGAATTGCCCCCCTCGCACCCGCCGATTGATGGCCGCACGACCGCCCCCATGGCCGCCGCCTCGGATTCGCCGAAGCCGAGCTGGCAAGTACCCGTCGGCTGGCGGGAAGTTGCGGGCGGGCCGTTTTTGATCTCGAAATTCAACCTGGAAGGTGGCGGTGAGACGCAAGCCGCGGTCAATGTCAGCATGTCCGCCGGGGACGGCGGCGGTTTCGCCGCCAACGTCAACCGCTGGCGAAAACAGCTCGGACTCGACGAATTGCCGGAAGCCCAGATCGCCACCTCCGCCCGCGCCATCGACACTCGGGCAGGCAAAGCGGAGTTGGTGGACTTGAGCGGCACGGACGCGCGCACCGGGCACAAGACACGCCTGATTGCCGCCGTGGTCCCCCAGGAGGGCCGCACCTGGTTTTATAAACTTATGGGTGACGAGCAACTGGTCGGACGCGAGCAGCAGGCCTTTATTGGCTTTGTTCAATCCGTCCAATACTGAACATGACCACGGACAGTTTTTTCGACCGCATCATCGCCTTCTTCACCTCGCTGCGCCTGACGGTGGTCTGTCTGGCTTTCGGCATGGTGCTCGTATTCGTCGGTACGCTGGCTCAGGTGGACCTGGGCCTCTACAAGGCCCAAAACGAGTTTTTCCGCAGCTTCTTCATTTTTTGGGGGCCGCAGGGCGCCGGATGGAAAATCCCGGTCTTTCCCGGCGGCTATCTGGTGGGCGGAGTGCTGCTGATCAATCTGGTGGCCGCGCATTTCACCCGCTTTCGTTTCGAGCGTAAGAAGCTGGGAATCTGGCTGGTCCATTTGGGCCTGATTTTGCTGCTCCTGGGGCAGCTTTTGACCGACATGCTGGCGCGTGAAAGTTCGTTGCACCTGCGGGAAGGCCAAACCAAGAATTATTCCGAAGCCGATCGCCAGACGGAATTGGCGGTCGTCGATACTACCGACCCGGAGACGGACACCGTGGCCGCCATTCCCCAGGGGCGGCTGATGCGGCAGAAGGAGATCGGCGTTTCTCATCTGCCGTTCACCCTGCGCGTGCGTCATTTTTACGTGAATTCCACGATGCGCCGGCGGGATCCGAAGGCGACGACGCCCCCGCCGGCCACACAGGGTTTCGGTCCGCAAGTGGCCGTCGAAGAAGTCCCCCACACCACCGAGATGGATCGGCGGGATATTCCGAGCGCGGTGATCGAATTATTGGATGGAACTGAATCGCTCGGCACCTGGATTGTCTCGGAATATCTCGAGGAGCCGCAGCGTTTCTCGCACCGCGGCCGCACCTACGAGCTGTCGCTCCGGCCCCGGCGTTACTACAAACCCTACAGCATTCAACTGCTTCAATTCCGGCACGATGTTTACGCCGGCACGGAGATTCCGAAAAACTTCTCCAGCCGGGTGCTGCTGAACCGCCCGGACACCGGCGAGAAGCGGGAGGTGCTGATCTACATGAACAACCCGCTGCGCTACGGTGGAAACACCTTCTACCAGGCGAGCTTTGACACGGACAACCGCGGCAGCGTGCTGCAAGTGGTCCGCAACCCGGGCTGGCTGACACCCTACTTCGCCTGCATCCTCGTGGGCGCCGGCCTGGTGTATCAATTTATGGTGCATCTCTTAGGGTTCAGTTTTAAACGGAGGGCGGCGTGAAGCTCGTCTGGAAAATCCTGCCTTGGTGTTTCGTCGCGCTTTTCGCGACGGAGATTCTCGTCGTGATGCTGCCCAAAAAAGAGGGCGAATATCACACCCGCGACTTTGGCCGGCTGCCGGTGCTGTTGAATGGCCGCATTCAACCGTTCGATTCCGTGGCGCGCAACGCGCTGCTGCAAATTCGGAGCACCGGGGACGTTCCCCTCGAGGCGGTCCCCTCGTGGAAGTTCTGGCAGCACCCCAAAAAACTGCGAAGCACCGAATGGCTGCTCGAGGTCATAGCCCGCCCGGAGGTGGCGGACACCCGTCCGATCTTCCTCATCCATCATTCTGAATTGTTGGGCGAGTTGAAGCTGCAGGACCGGGGTCTCGAAAAATCCGGCCTGCGTTATTACACCTTCACCGACCTGAAACCGTTGATCTCGGAAATCTCCGAGCAAGGCCGGCAAGCCAGCGAAGTCAAATCCGAGGCGCGAAGCTCGTTCCAGAAGCAAGTCGTTAAACTGGCCAACGCCGTGATGTTGTACCAGCGGCTGAAGGTGACGATCCAACCCGAGGCGCTCGAAAATTTCTCGCAAGATCTGGCCCAATACGAAAAAGATCTGGCCCCGGCGGCCGCCGCAGCCCGGGCGGGCGAGGGAGGCAAGGACTTTGATCGCGAGGTGATTCGCCGCATGGCTGGTCCGATCCAGGAATTTCAAACCATGGCTCAATACGGCTATCCGAATATCGTGCCGCCCAAAGAACCCGAGGTCTCGCGCGAGCACTGGCAAAACGCCGGGGCGAGCCTGCTGGAGTCGATCGGCACCGGCGAAATCCATCCCGCTGTGAAATCCTTCGCCGCCATGGCCACCGCCTACCGGCAACAGCAACCCGCGGAATTCAATCAGGCTCTGGCCCAATACCAGCAATGGCTGCAGCCGCGGTTTGCCCGGGAAGCCCGCAAAAGCCGGGCCGAGTTCTATTTCAACGACGTAAAAGCGTTTCTGCACGCCACCATCATCTACCTTTGCGCGCTGGTGCTGGCGGGCGGGGCAATTATGACCTTCGGCAGCTTTTCGGGAATCTCCGAGGCGTTGCGGAAATCCGCATTTTACCTGATCATTCTGGCGGGGGTGCTGCATACTTTCGGCCTGGTGTTCCGCATGGTGTTGGAGGGCCGTCCGCCAGTGACCAACCTCTACTCCTCCGCCATCTTCATCGGCTGGGGCGCGATGGTGCTTGGATTGATCATCGAGCGCGTCTATCGCGTCGGGATTGGCAGTCTGGTCGCCGCTCTGGCCGGTTTTGTGACGCTTCTGATCGCCCACAATCTCGCGTTGGGCGGCGACACGATGGAAATGCTTCGCGCGGTGCTGGACACGAATTTCTGGCTGGCCACCCATGTGGTCACGATTACGCTCGGCTACGCGGCGACGTTCTTCGCCGGCCTGCTGGCCATTCTCTACGTCGGTGGAGGGGTGTTCAGCACCTTGCTGTCGCGCAAGCTGGCAGCCGCCGGCCAGGCGCCCGCCGCGGGCGACGCCACGGTGGGCAAGGCGCTCGCCAAAATGGTTTACGGCGTCATCTGCTTCGCCACCCTGTTCAGCTTCCTCGGCACGGTGTTTGGCGGCATCTGGGCCGACCAGTCCTGGGGCCGATTCTGGGGCTGGGATCCCAAGGAAAACGGCGCCCTGCTGATCGTGCTGTGGAATGCCGTCATCCTGCACGCGCGCTGGGGCGGTTTGCTGCGCGACCGGGGCATTATGAACCTGGCGATCTTCGGCAACGTGGTCACGGCTTTCTCCTGGTTTGGGGTGAATATGCTGGGCGTGGGCCTGCATTCCTACGGTTTCATGGATGCCGCCTTCAAGTGGCTGATGCTCTTTGTGGCCAGCCAGTGCGCGGTCATCCTCCTCGGCCTGTTGCCGTTGCGCCGGTGGCGCAGCTTCAGTTCCCAGCCACCCTCCAAAATCTCCGATCCTGCCTCCGGGCCGAAGCGCCCGCAACCGCAACCAGCCTGAGCCGGTTGGAAAATCGCCTCGCGCCCACGATTTCATGCAAGCCGCTTCGTCCAGCCAACCTCCGGCCGGCCCCGAGCCGAAACCCGGCCACTGGCTCAGCAATGAGGACTTCGCCGCAATCGTCCGCCTGACGCCGTTGATCAGCATTGACCTCCTGCTGCGAACGCCGGACGGACAAGTGCTGGTGGGACGCCGCAAAAACGAACCGGCCAAAAACCTGTTCTTCGTGCCCGGCGGACGCATCAGCAAGAATGAGCGCCTTGCCGCCGCTTTCCAAAGAATCGCGCGGGACGAGCTTGGCCTCGAGTTGGGTCTGGAGCAGGCGCGCTTCAAGGGCGCGTACGAACACCTTTACGATTCGAACCGTTTCGAGCAGCCGGGTTACGGCACGCATTACGTCGTGCTCGCCTACGAAGTCGCTCTGGATCACCGCCCGAAAACCCTGCCCCTGGACCAGCACGACGAATATGCCTGGCTTGCCGAACCGGACCTTCTCACCTCGCCTGAGGTGCATGAAAACACCAAAGCCTACTTTCGCGGCTTGAATTCGCGGGATTGAACCTTATTCTATCCTCGGCTGGCCGGGCGGTTGCGCCCTGCCCCCTGAAGCAACCCGTCATGCAGAGCAATCGCCGAACCTGGCAGACCCTCGAGGAGATGCGCAAGGCCGCCGAGCAAGGCGATCCCGTCGCGCAATGCAGCCTGGGAATCGCCTTCCAGAGCGGCCAGGGCGTCCCGCGGGACGACGCGGAAGCGGTCAAATGGTTCCGCCGCGCCGCCGACCAAAACGACGCCACCGCCCAATGCTATCTCGGCTTCTGCTACCAAACGGGCCTGGGAGTGCCGCAGGAGTTCGGCGAGGCTGCCAAATGGTTTCGCGAGGCCGCCGAGCAGGGCGATCCCGCCGCGCAATTCAACCTCGGCGTCCTCTATGAAACCGGACAGGGAGTGCCTCAAAACTACGCCGAGGCGGTCAAATGGTATCATGGCGCCGCCGAACAAGGAGAGCCCCAGGCGCAATTCAATCTGGGCGTCTTTTACGAAACTGGACAGGTGGTCCCCCGGAATTTCGAGGAAGCCGCCCGCTGGTACCGCGCCGCCGCCGAGCAGGAATGCGCCCCCGCCCAATGCAACCTCGGCCTCTGCTACGAAACCGGGCGCGGGGTGCCCAAGGATGTCCGCCAGGCGGTACGCTGGTTTTGCCGCGCCGCGCGCCAGGGCGACAAAACCGCCCAACACAATCTCGGGGTGTATTACGCCACCCTCGAAGCGGCCGAGCAAGCCGCTCAGGCCGCCGCGGAGGAGGTCTCGACGGAGGAAACCGCCAGTTCGTAGCGGATCACGATCTCCTCCCGTCCGCCAGTTCCCCAACGTTCCGAATTGACGGCTTCGCCTTCCCTGCCGAACGTATTCGCCATGATGGGGCGAATTCAACGCGCGTTAATTTCCGTTTCTGATAAAACCGGCCTGATTCCCTTTGCCCAGGCGCTGGCCGCCGCCGGCATTCACCTCCTCTCGACCGGCGGCACCGCCAAAGCTCTGCGCGAAGCGGGGCTGCGGGTCACCGACTTAAGCGACCATACCGGTTTCCCCGAAATGCTCGATGGCCGCGTCAAAACATTGCATCCGAAGGTGCATGGCGGCTTGCTTTATGTCCGCGGCAATCCCGCGCACGAGGCGGCGGTCCGGGAACACGGGATTGATCCCATCGATCTCGTGGTGGTCAACCTTTATCCCTTTGAACAAACCGTCGCCCGCCCGGGCGTTTCCCTCGAAGCCGCGATCGAGAACATCGACATCGGCGGCCCCTCGATGCTGCGCAGCGCCGCCAAAAACCACGAGCACGTGACCGTGGTGGTGGATCCGGAGGATTACCCGGCGATCGCGGAGCAGATCGCCGCCACCGGCGGCACCACGCTGGAATTGCGCCGGCGCCTGGCCGCGAAAGTGTTTGCGCGCACGGCTGCCTACGACAGCGCCATCGCGGCGCATCTGAATCTACAGTTTGGGTTGTCGGCGGCGGCCAACCCTCCCCCCGCGCTGATCCTGCAAGCGCCGCTGGCCCAGACGCTCCGGTATGGCGAGAATCCCCACCAGCGAGCGGCCCTCTATGGCGCGTTCGGCGAGCGCTACCAGCAACTTCACGGCAAAGAACTCTCCTACAACAACATCCTCGACCTCACCGCCGCCGCCGCGCTCATCGCCGAATTTGACGGCGAACCCCCGGCCCTGGCGATCCTTAAACACACCAACCCCTGCGGCGTTGGCCAGGCGGCCACCTTGCGCGAGGCCTGGGAAAAAGCCTTCGCCACCGACCGCCAGGCTCCCTTCGGCGGCGTCATCGCCGCCAATCAGCCGGTGGATGCCGCCCTGGCCGAGGCCATCGCCGAAATCTTCAGCGAAGTCATTCTCGCTCCGGAGTTTCAGCCCGCGGCGTGGGAAATCCTGCGGAAGAAAAAAAATCTGCGGATCATCCAACTGCGGAAATCCACCAACACCGCGAATCCCTGGGAAATCCGCGGCGCCGGACCCGGCGCCTGGTTGTTGCAACAGCGCGACGACCAGCCCGCGGCCCGCGATCCCTGGACCTGCGTCACTCGCCGCGCCCCCAGCCCCGCCGAGGCGCAGGCCCTGCGCTTCGGCTGGCGGCTCGTCAAACATGTGAAGTCCAACGCCATCGTCTTTTGCCAGGCCGATCGCACCCTTGGGATCGGCGCGGGCCAGATGAGCCGCGTGGACGCCAGCCGCATCGCCGTTTGGAAAGCGGGTGAAGCCGGGTTGGATCTAAACGGCAGTGCGGTCTGCAGCGACGCCTTCTTCCCGTTCCCGGACGGCCTGATCGCCGCCGCCCAGGCCGGCGCCACCGCCGCCATCCAACCCGGCGGCTCCGTGCGCGACGCCGAGGTGGTCGCCGCCGCGGACGAGCGGAATATGACCATGGTGTTTACCGGCACCCGCCACTTCCGGCATTGACGAGCACCAGGGAACCCGGCGGGCTCCGGAAGCGCGGATGCCGCGCCCGGACGCTTGGGCCAGGCGTCCCTGCCCGACGCAGAGCGAAACACGAGCGCCACTCCCGGAAAAGCGGACGGGAAGATATTTTCGATCCCGGAGGGATCGCCGCCACCGGCTGACTTCACGCCGGGGCGCCAGCCGAACGGCGAGTCATCCGGACCGCAAAATTTCTCTTGCCGGCCTTCCCGATTGCCCTTATAAATACGCTCAACAAGCCGTTTCAAAGTATGGGCGCCGATCAAATTTATTATTTCACGGGCGAGGAAATCCATGCCGGAGACCGCGTGCAACATAAGGGATCGTACGGCCGGATCGTCTTCATCAACACCGGAGCCTCGGAGGAGTTCTCGCCGGGATACGAGGATCACTCAGGCTCCGAGCCGGGCATGGTCTTTTGCGATGATGACGGCGAGACCAGCTTCCTCTACGAGCCGGATGACTTGTTGAGTTTCATCGATCGCGGCTGAGGCGGCGTTCCGCCACGCGGCCCGCGGGAGGACGCCGGGCATGCCTCAACCAGCCTGGCGCACCTTTTCCTTTTTCGCCTCGTAATCAGCCCCGATGGATTTGCGATCGCTGGCGAGCTGCTTTTCGAGTTTTTCGATTTCCTCGAACTCGCCCCGCTCGGCGGCCCTGGCCATTTCGCCTTTCAGCAGCAGTTCCCGCTCGGCAACCCGCGCGGCGCGCTGCGACTCCAATTCCGCGAGCTGTCTCTTCTGCTCCTCGCTCAACTTGATGGTCGGCGCGGATTTGCTCAGCCGCTCCATCGCCAATTCGTAAGCCGTCTTCATGGGCTCAGTGTGACACAAACCACCCGGGGATACCAGCGGAGGTCTCGCGCGCGAATCGCCGCTGTGCTATGCTCGCGCGAGATGACATCTTCAGCCGGGAAACCCGCGGGACTGCGACGCTGGCTGGAAACTCCGCGCCTGAGTCTCGAGCGGGCCGTGGCGGCGCTTTCCGCCGCGGTCGTCTGTGATGCCGTTCAGATCGTGCTTGGGCCGGCGGGATGGGTGGTTGCCGACCAGGTGCTTGATGTCCTTGCCATGGCGGTCACCTCGCTGGCCATCGGCTTCCATCCGCTTTTGCTGCCCACTTTCATCCTGGAATTGATCCCCGTTTCCGATGTGTTGCCCACCTGGACCGGCTGCGTCACGGCGCTACTCTGGATCCGCCGCCGCCAGCAACGCCGGGAGACGCCGGCCCGGGGCGGGGTGGCTCCGCCGGCGCCGCTGCCCGCGCCGACGGGTGATGATCCGCCCGCCGCCCGGGACTGATCCAACGCCAGCCAGTCCCACAAAAATGCGGCATAGGTTTCGCATCCCTCTAAAATTTATTCCACCCGTTTGAGAATCACGAGCCACGCGTTGGCGCCCGGCGCGTTGCCCCCCAGCACCAACACCTCCTTGGGCGGCAGGACTTGCTTCTGCCGCGCCACTTCCCTGCCCTTGCCGTACTGCGTGACGGAAACCATGTTGTCGGGTAAAGCCTGAACTTGAATCTCGCAAGCATGGCTAAGCGTCACTTTCTGCGAGCCACCCGGCGCAATCGAAAACGTCTGGCTGTTGACCTCGAAATAATTCTTCCACTTCAGCGGCAGCCGCTTCAACCGTTCCTTCGTCGCCTCTGAAACCGGTTTGTGATTGGGGTTGGGAGATTTCTCCTGATCCGTTCCCCACAACAACTGGGCCTCATACGTTTGCTCCGCCGCCCTTGCCCAACCCGTCGCGGCCAGCCAGGAAAAACACAGCGCCAGCGCCGCGACGCCGCGCCAGGTGAAATTTCGTTGTCTCATCAGGTTATTCGACAGTAGCAACTCCCTCGTTTTCGGCAACCGCGTTGTCGCCGGCCGCCGGGTAGGATAGCCACACGAGTGTCGTGCCGGAAGGATAGTCGTGGTAGGTGAAAGCCCCGGCATCCCGCAGCGAGGTCTCCATGAGCAACCCGCCGGCTCCCGGGCGCAGGGCAGTGAACGCCACCAGGGCCACCGCCGCGACCGCCGCCGTAACCGCCAGCCAGTTCCGCAACCGCGCCAACAGCGAGACGCGCGGCGGAGCCGCCTCCTCACGCTCGAGCGCGGCGATCTGTCTCGAGATCTTTGACCAGTAAAACTCCCGCGTTTCAGGCAACGACCGGGCCGGCTCGCCCGCCGCGACGGCCGCCCGGGTTTGGCGCAGTTCATTGAACAACGCCGCCGCCTCCGCGTCCCGCGCCACCAGCGCGGAGATCTCCCGCGCCTCGGACTGGGGCAACTCCCCGTCCAGGCAAGCCTGCAGCTCCAATTGTTTCTTATACTCGATCATTTCTGATTCTTGGTTCTCAAATCCGCCAGCAACCCCGCCAGCTTGCGGCGCGCGTAAAACAGCCGCGACATCACCGTCCCGATGGAGCACCCCACCGCTTTGGCAATCGCCTTGTACTCCATCTCCTCAAATTCGTGCAGCACCAGCACCGTTCGGTGTTCGGGCGTAAGCTGGGCCATCGCCGCGTCAATGCGGGCGCGCAATTCCGCGCGCTCCAATCCCGCCGTAGGATTCACGGTCAACACGGGCATCTGCCGCTCCACCCCGCCGGATTCCTCATCCATCGCCTCAATGGACTCCGATCGTTGCCGTTTCTGCTTCCGCAGTTGATCCAGACACAAGTTGATCACGATCCGGGTGGCCCAGGTGCCGAAGCTCGAGTCCCCCTGAAACTGCGCCAAACGCTGCCAGGCTTTGATCCAGGCTTCCTGTGAAAGATCAATCGCTTCCTCCTCGTTGCGCATCATGCTGAACGCCCGCGCGTAAAGCTTGTCGCGATGCCGGGCGACCAGCTCTTCGAACGCCGCCATGTCGCCCCGCTGCGCCTGCCGCGCCAGCGTCGCATCGTCAGCCGAGGAGTAATTCTTTTCGCTCATCGATTGGACGGGGGGCTTCGAGGGCGTATTCACCCCCGCTCACAGTTTCCCCTTCGTGCTCGGCACCTGCCCGGCAATCCGGGGATCGCGCTGGCAGGCAAAATCCACCGCCTTGGCGAAGGCTTTGAACAACCCTTCCACCACGTGATGCGGCTCGTCACCGTAGAGCAGTTCCAGGTGCAGATTGCACCGGGCCTGGTTGGTGAAACCCTGGAAAAACTCGCGCGCCAGCCCGAACCGAAAGGCGCTGGACAGGTCCTGAGTCCGTTCCGCCCGCGAGACCTTCTTGTACGCCAGATCGTCCATGCCCCGCCAGACCAGGCAGGGGCGCCCGCTGAAATCAATCACGCACCGCGCCAGGCATTCGTCCATCGGTACCAACCCCTCGCCCCACAACGGATTGCGCGGATCAAATCCCGCGCCGTAGCGGCGAATCCCCTTCTTGTCTCCCAGCGCCTGCTGAAACGCCTCTCCCAACGCAATCCCACAGTCCTCGACCGTATGGTGCGCATCCACCTCCAAATCCCCCCGGCACTTCAGCTTCAAATCCACCACCGCGTGCTTCGCGAATAACGTCAGCATGTGGTCGAAAAAGGGAATCCCCGTCCGGATGGAAGCCTTTCCTGAGCCATCCACGTTCAGCCGCAGTTGAATGCGGGTCTCGGCGGTGTTGCGCTTGACGCTTCCTTGCCTTTTTGTCATCAGGCTTCCTATATAAGCCAAGCGGGAACTCAAACAAAGCGGATTCCGCCCTCGATCCCCTGCCCCGCTGGTTCGCCATCCATTTGCATTTTCATCAAAGCGCGGCAAATTGGAACCTGAACCTCCGGATTCCCGGAAGGCGAAGAGATTTACCTTTATGGCTGAACTAAAATCAATGGACCTCACCCAACGGCCGCCGCGCAGCCCCCGGGTGCGCCTCGGCGGATTTGTCATCCTGCCGCGGATGCTGGACAAGTGTCGCGCGCTTATCGCGGGCACGAACGGCGAGTACAATTACGATTGCCCGGTGGATCAACGCTTCCTCGAATACGTCGGGATCGATCCTGCGGCGCTCAAACAACAGGCCAGCGCCGGCAAAGGCGACGGCGAGCTGCTCGAATGGATCCAGCAACACGCCCAACACCATCGATCCGACTCCGAAATCCGCGTCTGGTCGGAAGGCGAGCTGCATCGTGTTCCCACCAGCACGGAATCGCGGGAATACTTCCACGCCGAGCACGTCCGCCTTGCCCCCCAACGGCAGGACATCGCCACCTGGTTCGATCTGCTCGATCTCGACGACTACATCTCCTTCGGCGGCAAACCGTAGTCCGTCACCGCGCCAGCCACGCATCGATCGCCTCGGCGGCCAGTTGATTGGCCCGCTCGTTCGGATGCGCGTCGTAGGCGTTCACGGTGACTTCCGCCGGATCCCAGCCGGCAAAGACCGGCAGCAGATCCAGATGCGGCACGGCTAACTCGGCCCAAAGTTGTCCGAGTTGGTCGTGGACAAACTGGTACTCGTAGCGCGGCCCCAGCGCGTGGAGAAAGGGGAAGGTGACCGCCGAGAAGCGCCCGCCGTGACTCGCCACCAGGTCGCGCAGGGCTTTTAAACGCTCTTTTTGCTTCTCCCACAGCGGGCCTTGGTAGGCGGCCCGCACCCGCGGAAAATAGTCCCGCGCCTCCGGCTGGCGGCTCGCCTGATAATGATGGAACAACAAATTCACCAGGTAGCTATTCCGCACCCACCAGCCGTGCGCCTCGGGGTTGTCCAACCGCGACCCAACCTCCTGCCCCGCTTCGGTCATCAAATCCCCGAGGTCGTTCAGGCAATACACCAGCACCACCTCGCCCGGCTCCCAACCTTTGGCGAACAGCCGGCGCAGCAGAATCATCTCTGCGCCCGTGTCCAGGCCCACGTTGGCCAGCACCTGCACCTCCCAGTCCGGATGCCGTTGGCGCAGCCGATTGGCGAAGCGATCCCGCACCTCCTTGATCCCGTGCCCCGCGGTGAAGGAATCTCCCAGAAACACCACCCTGCGTTTCCCCGGCGTTCGCGCCGCGGCATACTCCACCTCATCCCGGCAGCCCGCGCCGTTCACCCGCCAGTGCCGTTGCACCCAGCGCTGGCAGACTTTGGTGAAAGCCAGCGAGTCGGTGGTGTCGTAAAAGAATCGGAAGTAGCATTCTCCCGCCAGAAAAGCCGCGCTGAGCAACCCCAACAGCACCAGCGCATTTCCCACCAGCAAACGCAGCCAACCGGCCGGCCGGGAACGGTGGCGCCCGGCCCGGGCAAAGCTCCAGAGCATGCCGCCGGCCACCAATGGCAACGCGGCAAACAGCGCGAAGGTCAGCCACTCGTCCAGACCGCCGGGCGCCGGCAAATCGGGCCGCCACCGCGGCGAGCGAAACACCACAAAGGGAGGCGCTGCGGGGGCGGTGGTTGCCGCCGCCGCCGCGGTGGTCTGGCCGCGGGGTTTTCCCCCGCTGGCGGCCTCAGTCGCGGCGCGGTCCCACTCCTGCCCCACTCCGTGGGGATCGCTCCGACCCAGCCGGTTGGCGACCTCGAAGACTCGATAGCGCAGCTCCCGAGACCATAAATAATCCTCACCCGGCGCCGCCTCCAGCGCGCAGGCGCCCGGCTGCCGCGGGCTCGCGCTGGCGTAGAGCTGCGCCACATCCTCCGTGCGCAAGAGCAATGGGCTGAGCAAAAAACCGCCGGCCAGCATCGAAGCGGGCGCCCGCTTCCGCACCCATAGATCCCCGCCCGGTTCGCGCCAGGCCGCCAGGCGGAGCACCGGAGCGCGCGCCAGAAACTGCCGCAGCCACCCCGCCCAACTCGGGTGAATATCCACCTCCAACCACAAATCTTTCCCGGCCAGGGCGCGCAAATCGATTGGTTGTCCGAGCCCGATCGCTCCCTCCCGCAATAACGTCAGCGCGGGCTTCTCCGCGGTTCTGCGCTCGAGCAACAAAAAGCCTCGCTCCCGCGCCGCCGGCTCGTAGTTGATCAACAAATGCCGGAGCACCAGCGCGTCTTCGAGCGGGGGCAGTTTTCGATCCAGGGCGTCCAACTCGAATAACACCCAGCGCGGCGCCCGCGCCGAGCGGTAGAATTCCTCATTGAGCCGCATCAGCCGCGCGTTCGAGACCGCGTAACCTTGGGGCGCCGGGCGGGGCCGATAGTTCCAGCCGTTGAGCAGGGCGAACGCCTGCCGGCGGCCGAACACATCCACCGCTTCTTCACCGACGATCTCGCGCAAGCGGGGCAGGCGCGCATTCTCCCGATTGACTTCCAATTGGGTGTGCGCCCGCCGCAAGTAGTCGCCCGGATTCGCGAGAATTTGGAGATTCCCGGCCGCCGCCTGGAAGGGGCGCACCCAGGACTTGCCTAAAGGCGGAAGGAAACATTGCAAACCGGCCAGCGACAGCAACAAACAACCAGCGCTCGGCAGCCAGATTCGCCAGTTGGTTCGCGGCCTCGGGTTCGCGCAGGAAGCATTCAGTAAAAGCAACACCGCCACCGTGAAGGCAAACCACGAAACCAGATTGCTTTCGTGCGCTCGCACGATGGCATGTTTCCAGGCTGGAAAAACGATTACGCCAAGCCAGCCCAACCGCAGCCACCGGCGGCGGCGTCGCCAATCCGCGCCGTCCGGGGCAAACGTCCAGCCCACTCCGCTCAACCCCAGCAGCGCCACGGCCGCCCAGGCCAGTCGTCCGGGCAGCCACAACGGCTCCCATCCCAGCGCCGCATTATATCCCCGCGCCACCTCCGGGGCGCGGAGCAGAAACTCCCCCAGGCCGGCCGGCGATTGGCCGGCCAGCACCCAGAGCGCAAAGAAACCCAGCCCCCACCCCGCCAGCGCTCCCCCGGCCAGACGCCGCTCGCCGCGAATCCACAAATCGGCGGCCACCAGGGCCGTGGCCGCCGGGGCCGTCAGAAGAAAGGACACTTTGGCCGCGGCGCAAAACGCCGCGATTCCGACCAGCACCGCCACGGAACCCGTCAGCCGCCGTCCCGTCTCCGTCAGGCTCAACCAACCCCAGCTCAACAACGCGGTGTTTAAAACCAGGTCGGTTCGGATCTCGGCCTGGGCGGCCGCCCAGGCAAAAATCAAAACCAGGAGCCAGCCCCGCCATGCGCCCGCCCGCGCCGCCACCAGGCAAAGCCCCAGCGCCGCCAGACCGGAAAGCCCCGCATCCAACACCAGCCGCAGCCCGGCGCCCGCCGCGCCGAAATGCGGAAACACCAGAAAGCCCAGCGGGCCATAGGTGTAAACCAGGTCGCTCCCAAACTGCAGCCCCCGCTCGCGCGCGCAGCCGAGAATCAGGCTGAGGGAGGGATCGGCCTCATACGCCCCGAGTTCATCCCCCCGCGGGAGGGGCGGGAAGGTCATCCAGGCCAGCGCCAGCAGGCCCGCAACGACAAACACCCAGCCGCGCCGCCGGCCCCAACGGACGATGGCCGCCCGCTCAAGCATGACGCCGCCGCAGCTCCGCCTGGTAACCCTCGCGAAAGCTGGGATAGAGAAAAGCATAACCCAGTTCACGCCTCAGTTTGTGATTCAGCACCCGTTTGCTGCTCCACCCTCGCTTCGCGTTGAAGGTCTGGGCCGCCTCCGCCGACCGCGGCGCGCGGCCCGCCGTCTTCGATAACCACTCGAACACCGCGCCGGGTGTGGCCGGCTCGTCGTCCACCGCGTTGTAGATCTCCCCCGCCGGCCCGCGCTCCAGCGCGGCCACGATCGCGCCCGCGACATCATCCCGATGAATCATATTGATGATCCGCTGGCCGGCGTCCTCCGGCGGCGCGGCGCCGGTCAGAAACTGTTTGAGCCAATAGCCCCGCCCCGGCCCGTAAATGCCCGCCACCCGCAATACCACGCCGGGAATCTTCCCCGTCCGCGCGGATTCGAGAAGCATTCGCTCTGCTTCCAGCAAGATCCGTCCGGTCTCCGCCGGCGGTTCCGTGGCGCTCGTTTCGTCCACGGCCGAGCCGTCGTCCTGCCCATATACGCTCGTGCTGCTGGTATAAACCAGTTTGCGGGGCGGATGGTCAGCCAGCCAGCCCAGCAGGTTGCGCATCCCCTCCACATAGACGCGTCGATACTGGTCCGCCCCGCCGCCACCGGCGGAAACACAGTTCACCACCCAATCCCACGGGCCGGCCAAACTCCGCAGCGAATCGCGATCGGTCAAATCCGCCGGTGCCGGCGTGATCCCCAGCGCCCTCAATTCCGCATGTCCCGCGGCCGAGCGGCGCAGCCCATGCACCGCGCACCCCGCCGCGGCCAGCCGTGCCCCGGCCGCTTGTCCCACATAACCGCAGCCGACGATCAGCACCCGCACGCGCCCCTCCCCTGGAAATCCCCATTCCCCGCGGCAGGCAGATCGGGGTGGGAACGGCCCCTCCCCTCAGAGTCGGCTGAGGGCGCCGCGCCCGCCTCGCTCTTCACTTGCGATTTCGCCATCGCTCCATCTTGCAAAGCTCCGGCAATCAATGTCCAGCCATCCCCTGGCCGCTCCGCGGGATGGCGGGTTGCCAGCGCCTCGCTGGCTTGCCGCCAGTCTTTTCACGCGCTCATCACCCTCTTGCCGCCCTCCAGGCTTTAGGCTAGTTTCGGCCAACCTATGGAAGAAAACACGCCGCCCCCGGAGTCACCACCGCCGCCGCCGCCGGTCATTACACCGCCCCGGCCCGTCCCCGCTCCGCGCCGGCGCGGTCGTGGCTGGATGGTGCTTGCGATTATCCTCTTTCTGCTGTTGTGCGTCAGCCTGCTCTGGAACGTCGGGAGCTTCTTTACCGGCGCCTTCCTTCGGGCCCGACCCGGCCCCTACTATCGTGTGGCCGGCCCGCGCCTCGACGAAATCGTCCGCGAGGACAACAGCGCCAACGTCAAAGTGGCCGTCATCCGTGTCGAAGGCATCATCACCGGGCGCGTCACAGACCAGGGCGGTTACAGCATGGTCGAGGTCATCAAAGCCCAACTCAAGCGCGCCGCCGAGGACAACCGCGTCCGCGCCGTCATCCTGCGCGTCGATTCTCCCGGCGGGGAAGTCCTCGCCTCGGACGAAATCTACCGCGCCCTCGAGGCCTTTCAGCGCGAAAGCCGCAAACCCGTGGTTGCCTCCATGGGCAGCCTTGCCGCTTCCGGTGGTTATTACGTCTCCGCCCCTTGCCGCTGGATCATCGCCAATGAACTCACCCTCACCGGCAGCATCGGCGTGATCATGAGCTCCTGGAATTATCGCGGGCTTATGGACAAACTCGGCCTGCTCCCCGAGACCTACAAAAGCGGAGAGTTCAAGGACATGCTCAGCGGCTCGCGCGAACCTTCGAGCATCACCCCGGAGGAGCGGGCCATGTTGCGCGCAATCATCCAGGAGACTTACGCGCGGTTTAAAACCGTGGTCCGGGAAGGCCGCGAACATGCCTATGAGTTGAACAAGGAACTGCGTCCCCGCGGACAGCGCCTGAGCGACGATTGGGCCAGCTACGCCGATGGCCGCGTCCTCACCGGATTGCAGGCCTGCCAACTCGGTTTCGTCGATGGAGTAGGCAGTTTCGACGACGCCGTCTCCCAGGCCAGAACGCTGGCCGGCATCGGCCGCGCCAACGTGATCGAATACCAGCAACGCTATGACATTTCCGATCTCTTCCGGCTTTTTGGCCAAAGCGAGGCTAAAACGGTGAAAGTCGAGCTCGGCCTGGAAGTCCCCAAGCTGGAGGCGGGCCGGCTTTATTTCCTCTCGCCAACCTACGTGCATTGATTTCATGGCCAGGTTCCCCGGGTTGACGGTCATCCAACACCCGCTGGTGCAGCACAACCTGACCCGGCTGCGCGATGAACGCACCGGCCCGCAGGAATTTCGCCGCGTCCTGGGCGAAGTCGCCGCCTTGATGCTCTACGAAGCCTCGCGTTCGTTCGAGGTCAGCCCCGCCCGCGTCCAATCACCCCTCGCCCCCGCCCGCGGCTTCCGGTTGCGCCGGGAGGTGGTCCTCGTGCCCGTGCTGCGCGCCGGGCTCGGCATGCTCGACTCCATCCTGCAGCTCATCCCCCACGCCCGGGTCGGCTTCATCGGGTTGAAGCGCGAGGAAACCACCCTCAAGGCGCATTATTATCACCAAAGCCTCCCGCCCGACCTGAAGCCCTACGAGGTCATCCTCATCGATCCCATGCTGGCCACCGGCGGCAGCGCCGTCGCGGCCATGGATCTGCTCAGCGAGCTGAAGGCCACGCGGGTCCGCCTCGTGAATCTAGTCGCCGCGCCCGAAGGCATCCGCCGCGTCCGCCGGCATTACCCGACCCTCCCGATCATCACCGCCGCGGTGGACAGAAAGCTCGATCACCGGGGCTTCATCCTCCCCGGCCTCGGGGATGCCGGCGACCGCCTGTTTGGCGTTTAGAGCTCGAGGCGGTGTAACGTTCTGGTTGGCTGGCGCGTCTGAAGTAATCACATTGTAGTCACTTATGAGCGCGCAACCAACCTCCAGCGGGCCGTTCAAACCGCCCTCGCCCTTTGACCCCAGCTCCATGAACCGGCGGGAAGCCCTGCGGCTCGGTCTGTTTGGCGCCGCGGGATTTGCGCTCGGCGGAGGTTTGTCCCTCTCCTTGCGCGCGGCGCCCGGGCCCCAAAAGCCCGCCGCCAAAGCCAAGGCCGTGATTCAAATCTGGGCCTGGGGCGGGCCGTGCCATATCGACACCTTTGATCCCAAACCGGAGGCGGGCAGCGATTACACCGGAATGCTGAACAAGCCCATTGAAACCAACGTTTCAGGCATCCGGATTTCCGAATTGCTCCCCTCGCTGGCGAAGCAGGCGGATAAATTCTCGATCCTCCGCGCCATGACCCACGGCAACAACGGCCACGAAACCGCCGCCTACATGGTCCAGACCGGACGCGCGGCGGGCGACCGTCAGGTGTACCCCTCCGTCGGGGCGGTGGTTTCTTTGTTTAAGGGTTACGACGCGGGCTACCAGGGCCTGATCCCACCCTACATCGTCGTCACCGAACCTCAGGGAAGGTTTTCCGAAGCCGGTTTCCTCGGCTCGAAATACAAGCCCTTTGCGACCGGCGGTGATCCCGGCGCCGCCCGGTTTGCCGTCGAGGGCGTGGTCGCCCAGGGCATTAGCGGCGAACGCCAGCACCAGCGGCGCGAGTTGCTGCGCAATCTGAATACGCTCGAGCAAGCCATGCAAAACGATGCCCAGATGACGGCGCTGAGCGAGTGCGAACGGCAGGCCTATGACCTGATCCTCGGCGACGCCGGCAAAGTCTTCGACCTCTCGCAGGAAAAGGAGGAACTGCGCGAGCGGTACGGAAAAAGCACCTTTGGCCAGTCCTGCCTGGTGGCGCGGCGGCTGGTCGAGCGCGGCGTGCCCTATATCACCATCAATTCGAAAGGTTGGGACACCCACAAACAGCACTTCCCAGCCATGCGCCGCAAACTGCCCGAACTGGACAAGGGCCTGGCCGCGCTGCTGGCCGACCTGGCGGATCGCGGCTTGTTGGAAAGCACCATCGTCTGGTGGGGCGGAGAGTTCGGCCGCACGCCCAAAGTCCAGTGGGAAGCACCCTGGAACGGCGGCCGCGGACATCACGGCAAGGTGTTTTCCATGGTTGTCGCCGGCGGCGGTTTCAAAGGCGGACAGGTGGTCGGCGCCTCGGATGCCAAAGGCGAGGAGGTCAAGGATCGCCCGGTCTATCCGAGCGACCTGATCGGCAGCATGTACGAGCTGCTCGGCATCGATCCCGCCGCGAAGCTGCCTCATCCCCAGGGACTGGAGGCGCGAGTGACGGCTCCGCCGGCCCCAGGCAGAAGCGGCGGACGGCTGGTGGAGATCATGGGATGACCTCGTCACACCGCGTGTTAACCGGGCCGATCCGTTCTTGGGCCGCCGCCGTGCTGTTTCTCGGGACGCTCTCCGGCTGGACGCAAAGCACCGGCCCGCGGATCGCCTTCGTTTATCCGGCCGGCGCCCGGCAAGGGGCGAGCCTCGAACTCACCCTGGGCGGGCAGTTTCTCGACGGAGTCACCAACGCCTTGGTTTCGGGCTCCGGCGTGACCGCCCGGGTGATCGAGCACACCAAACCGCTGGCCCAGCAGCAATTCAACGCGCTGCGCGAGCAAATGCGCGAGCTGGCGCAAAAACGCGCCGCCTCCCTTCGAGCGGCCCGCCGCGGGCAGCCCAACGGCGCCAACGAGTGGACCGCCGCCGATCAGGAGGAATGGCTGGCGATCCGAAAGCAGCTCGTGCTCTTTCAGCGACGGCCCCCCAATCCCGCCATGGCCGAAACAGTAAAGGTTCAGCTCCGGGTGGCATCCGACGCCGCGCTCGATCCGCGCGAAATCCGCCTGGCCACGCAATCGGGCCTGTCGAACCCGCTCGAGTTTCGAGTTGGAAATCTCCCCGAATACCGCAAAACCCAGATCGTCTCGACGAATGAGGATGAACTCATCCGCCGCGGCTACCGCAACAATCTCGATCTCCAGGCAGTCCCGACCTTCGAGACCGCCATCAAAATTCCCGCCACGGTCAATGGCCAGATTCTTCCCGGCGGCGTGGATCGCTATCGGTTCACCGCGCGCCGCGGCCAACAATTGGTCCTGACGGTCAGCGCCCGCGAGTTGATGCCGTATCTGGCCGATGCCGTGCCAGGCTGGTTTCAGGCCGCGCTCGCCGTTTACGACGCAAAAGGCAAAGAGGTCGCCTTTAATGATGATTACCAGTTTCGTCCGGACCCGGTGATCCATTTCGAGGTCCCCCGCGATGGCGAGTACACCGCTGAAATCCGGGATGCCATCTACCGCGGGCGCGAGGATTTCGTGTACCGGATTTCGATCGGCGAACTGCCCTTCATCACCCGGATTTTCCCCTTGGGAGGCCGCGCGGGAGAAAAAACCCGGGTTCAACTCAGCGGCTGGAATCTGACCGCATCCTCGATGGAGATCGACGCCACCGATCAGCCGGCGGGCGTGGTTTTCATCTCCGCAAAGAAGGATCAATGGGTCTCCAACCGCGTGCCGTTTCAAATCGGAACCCTGCCGGAAACACTGGAGATCGAGCCGAACGACACCCCCGCAAGGGCCCAGGCGCTGGCGAACGGCATCATCCTGAACGGACGCATCGATGCGCGCGGCGATGTCGATACGTTTAGTGTCCAGGGCGAAGCTGGCCAGGAGTTGGTGGCCGAGGTTTATGCCCGGCGACTCGATTCCCCGCTGGATTCGGTTCTCAAAATCACGGATTCGGAGGGAAAACAGTTGGCTCTCAACGACGATCATGAGGATCGAAGTTCCGGCTTGAACACCCACCACGCGGATTCCTATCTCCGGGTCCGTCTGCCGGCAAATGGAGCCTGCTTGATTCAGGTCTCGGACGCGCAGCAGCGCGGGGGAGCCGAGTTCAGTTATCGTTTGCGCGTCAGCCCGCCACGGCCCGATTTTGAATTGCGGGCGGTGCCTTCGAGCATCTTCGCGCGCGCGGGTCTAAGCGCGCCGATCACGGTTTACGCGCTGCGGAAAGACGGATTCAACGACGAGATCGCCATTGAGCTGAAAAACGCGCCGGAAGGCTTCGCCCTCAGCGGCGGGCGGATTCCCGCCGGCGCGGAAAAAGCCCAGCTCACCCTGACCTCGCCCCTGGTGCCGCCGCCCGCGCCGATCTCGCTCGAACTGGCAGGCCGCGCCCGGGCGGGCGGCGTCGAACTCCGGCGCCCGGTGGCGCCCGCCGAGGATATGATGCAGGCGTTCGCCTATCGGCATCTCGTCCCCGCCCGCGACCTGGACGTCGCCGTGTCGGGCCACTGGATGGCGCGCAGCGTGAAACTCCAGACCAGCGAGCCGGTGAAATTGGTTCCCGGCGCCGAGGCCTGGGTCAAGCTCTCCGGCCCGGGGCTGCTCTTCTCCGACCGGGTCCAGCTCGAATTGCGCGAGGCCCCGGAAGGTGTCTCCCTCGGCAAAATCCTGCGCCAGCGCAACGGCGGAGAATTGGCGCTGCGTTGTGACGCGGAAAAGGCCAGGCCGGGAACTCGGGGCAACTTGATCGTGGATGTCGTGGCCAGTCGCACGCCGAAAAAATCCACCGCCAAAGCGCAGCGGAAAATCGTCGTGGGATCGCTCCCGGCGATTCCCTGCGAGATCAGCGCAAACTGATCCGCCCGCGGTCGGATTGTTCAGCGCGGCGCCGGCGCAGCCATGCCGATGGCCGCGGAGAGCCGCTGGGCGGCCTCGGGATCCACCCAGCGAACCAAGGCCAGAAAGTTCAGCAGCGTGGGACTGTCCGCCTTGGCCCGGTGCAGGTTCTTCAGGCTGGTCAACACCCGCGCGAGAGTCGAGGCGTACTTTTCATGGGTCAGGCGGGAAACGTAGGTCTCCATCACCGGCCGGGCGATCGCGTCGGTCTGGCCGTCGGCGCGATAAGGTATCTGCGAGAAAATGCGGATCAGCGAGATCGGATCCGCCTCGATGAGGGTGATCCAGCTCTGGCGGATTTCCTCGGCGTCGTACCGGCTGTGAAGGCGGTCACGAATGGCGGTGGCCACCGTTTGCGCGTCGTTGCGGCGGCTGATCATCTCCTTGATGCGGCCCCACGCGATCTGGCGCTCCACCTCGGCGGGAACCGCGGGCTCGGTCTGGAGGGTCGCCACCAAGTCGGACAGCCCCAGCTCAGCGGCCACCGCCCGGCCCAGCTTCTCGGCCTCGTGGCGCGGCAGCCGCTCGCAGGTGAGCAAGGTCTTGAGCAGCAGCGTTCGCATTTCCGGATGGATCAGACGGAGGGTCGCGGCCACCTCCGCGGCGGGCGGCGCCTCGGACCGGTGCGGGATCAAGTGCCGCAAACAATCCGCGAACACCTGATCCAAATCCGGCAATTTATCCGCCCGCAGCCGCAAGACAAACCGCAGCGTTTGGCCCGCCGCGTCCGCTTTTCCGAGGTTGTTGATCACCATCTGGCGGTGATCCGGGTTGATGATGTGGCTCAGGAGCGATTCCGCCTCTTCCAGAAGCTCGCCGGTCAGCGGCTCGCCGGGCGCCGGCAAGGCCAGTTGCTCGATCAGCACCGGCAGGCGCTGGGCAAAAACGACGTCGGCGGGCTCGGTGTTTTGATGCTCGTAGTAGTGCAGCAACTCGACGACAAACGAAAGCCGCTGGAATAACGCGCGCTGCGCGCGCGCCGCGGGCGTGTCCGCCTTGCTCCGCTGCACCCGCGCGTGCAACGCCTCGAGCGCCGCGCGCCGGTCCGCCGGCAAATCCGCCGCCTGCCCCAGCGCCGCCTCGAAATCCCCGCGAAACGCCAGCACGATCTCCTCGGGTTTTGGGTGCGGGTTTAGTTTCGGGTCGGTGGTCATGTCGGAGAAACACGCCAGCGCGGCCTCGCCAAATTCACGGACCACGCGCTCCCGCGGCACCTGCCCTTTGACATAGCAGCGATTGGCCCGCACCATGCGCGGCTGAAAAAAGCTTTCCGGATCGTCCGCCACCTTCCGCAGCAATTCCGGTTCGATCGGGCAATCCCGCTTCAATAACTCCTCGACCAGCGGCGGGATCATGGATGCCAGCTCCTTTTTCGTCTGGTCCAGGGTCTTCAAGACCGAGGGCTCGGGCAGCTCCACATCGGCCGCGCCTTTGCTGAGCGCGCCGAGAAAATGGTTGGTTTGGGCATGGTGCTCGACCAGCCGGGAAACGACCGCCCCCACATCGTTCAGCGGCAGCCGGCTGACCAGCCCGGTCAGCAGCAACACCAGCTCGCCGTGCGATTTTTGCCGATGCTCGATGACCCGCTCCAGCAGCAGGCGCAGGGCTTTGATTTCCTGCTGCATTTGAGCGCGGTCGGCCTCGAGTTGCGCCAGGCGCAAGCTCCACTCCTCCCCGGCTCCCTGAACTTGCTCCTCAGCGGGCGGGAGGGATGGGGCGTTCTCAGTTTGAGCCATGGCCTTATTTTATGGATTTTCGCCCGGCGCGGCCAACCCTTTTTGTCCCGCCGCCCCGTCAATCCGGTTCGTCCGCCAGCAGCTGCGGGGAGTGGGCCCGGACGGAATCCACCGCATAAATGCCGATGGCCGCCCAGCAGAGAGCGAAGCTCGCCAGCCGCGCAGGGTCGAGCCTTTCTTTAAATACCGCCAGGGCCAGGATGAACTGCAAGGTGGGGCCGACGTATTGGAGAAAACCCAGGGTCGAGAGCGGCAGCTGGCGCACCGCCTCGCCGAACATCAGCAGCGGGACAGCCGTCACCACTCCGGCCAGCGAAAGGAGCAACCAGATCCCCGGTCCCACCACGGGGCGCGGCAGCAACGCCAAAGCCAGCAGCGCCGCCGGCAGCAGGAGGATCGATTCGATCAACAGGCTGAGCAACGGGCCGAGGTTCACCTGCTTGCGGACCAGACCATAAAGCCCGAAGGTGCCGGCCAGCGCGAGCGCGATGAAGGGGAACGAACCGGCGCGCCAGGCGAGGTTGGCCACCGCCGCCCCCGCCACCCCAACCGCCAGCCACTGCCAGGCGCGCAACCGTTCCCGCAAAAAAATCACGGCCAGAGCGATCGAAAACAGCGGATTGATGAAATACCCCAGACTCGCCTGCAACACCTGGCCGGTGGTGACCGCGTAGATGAAGATCAGCCAGTTCATCGCAATTAACAACGCCGCCACGGACAACGCCGCCAGCGCCCGGCGCGAGCGAAAAATTTCGCGGCTCGCTCCCCAGCCGCCCCGCCAGGTCACAATGGCCGCCAGCAGCAACGCCGACCAGACAATCCGGTGGCAAAGGATGACCAGCGGGGGCACCGGCGCGAGCGCGTGAAAATAGAGCGGAAACACACCCCAAAGGGCGTACGCGCCCAAGCCATGGAATAGGCCGCCGCTCGTCCAGCGTGAATTCGGCTGCATGCGGCGGCAAAACAGGCGTTCAACGCGGCTTGGACGACCCCGCCGGCGCGCTCCTCCATGAAACAAAGCCCGGCTTCGTCACGTGCCCATCAGCGGGTGCCGATCCAGTACATCAGAAACCCAACAATACCCGCCGTGCAAAGCCCGGTGATGATCGACCAGCGCCACATCCATTTGCGTTTGCGGCGCAGGCTCCGTCCGCCCATTCCGGGCAGCAGGTAGTAACGTTGTTTTTCCTTGTCGCGTTGAAACCAGCCCATGCGATGCAGCCCGCATCCTTGCGCCGTGGCTCCCGGCTGTCAATTGAAAACTTCCCTATCCCGGCGGCCAGCCGAGCGGGCGCCCCCCCAAAATATGGCAGTGCAAATGCGGCACGGCCTCGCCGGCGTCCGGTCCGTTGTTGAAGACCAGCCGAAAACCCGAGGGCTCAAGCCCAAGCTGGCGGGCAATCTCACCCGCCTTCAGGAGCAAATGCCCCAAAACCGGGCGATCCTCGGAGCGGGCGCCGGCGATCCGGGGAATGGGCTTTCGCGGCACCACCAATACATGCACCGGCGCGGCCGGTTTAATGTCACGGAAAGCCACCACCAGCTCGTCCTCGTACACTATCTCCGCCGGCACTTCCCGGTCCGCGATCTTCTCGAACAATGTTTTCATCGTCTTCCTTTCACCCCGCCGGCTCGGCTGGCGCGGAGCAGGTTCCGCGGCGCGCCCCTCGCCGCACCGTCGCTGCTCAAGTCTTCGTGGCGTCGGATTCGCCCTCCTGGCGCCGCGTGATCAGCAAGGCGCCGCAGAGCAGCACACCCGCCCCGCAGGCGGCCAGGCTGACGTAAAACGTTTGGATCGGCGGCTCGAACCGGAACTCAACCTGGTGCGCGCCGGCGCTCAGCGCAACTCCGCGCATCAGGTAATTCGCGCGCAGCAACCGCTCCGGACGCCCATCCACGAACACCTTCCAATCCGCTGCCCAGCGGTCATTGAGCAGCAGCACCGCGTTCGACCGCGCCTCGGCCTTCAACACGATCCGCTTCGGCGCGTAGCTCACAAATTCCACCGTGCCCGGCGCGGCGTTGGTCGCCCCGGACGCCGGTGGAAAAGGCATCGCCCCCTCCACCAGCACGGTTTGGTCCGGATGAAACTCTCCGCTCGTCAGCGTTTCCAGCTCGCCGGACCCGTTGGTGGCGCTTTGCCAGTGAGTGTACAGCCGGGCGCGCGGCAGGGCGCCGGTGAACTCGAACACCGCAAACATGCCGTTGGTGGCCGGGACGGCCGTGAGCTCCTCCAGCTTCGTCGGCGTGGCCACGCCGGGCTTGTTGACGAGCTGGAAACGCTCGGCGATGCGAAACCGGCTCCGGCCCGGATCCATCTGGCGATTCAGAAAATCCAGCAAGTCCGCCGGACCCAGCAAATAGCGGGTGTTGGTCAACTCCCATTTCCGGGGGAGCAACCGCGGAATATCAGCCAGGTCGCGCGGCTGCAGCGCGGTCTCGAACGCCGCCAGATCCTCGGGCATCCGCGACATCTGCACTATGTCCAGCGATTGGATGTTGTAGTAAAGGAACAGATGCTGCGCCCACTCGATTCGGTACAGTTGATCGAGAAGTCCGAACTGCGGCGGCAGCTTTAACGCTCCGGTGAGCCACTCCGGCAGGATCGCCACCCGATGCTCGTAGGGCTGCTCCCGAAGAAAATCCACGACCGGGTTGGTGGCGTACTTCTGCTGGTAATCCCACACCACAATGAAAGGCTGGTTCGCCCGGCCCAAATCCAGCACGAGAAACAGGCCGAGCAATCCGGCGCCCCACCGGGCGCGCGCCCCGCGGAAGCAACCGCTGATCACCAGCACCAACAATCCCGCCGCCGCCGCCAGGAACAGCAGATAAATTCCCGCCTGCCGGACGCTGTAATCGGCGATCTGCCCGCTCATGGACGAATCAAAATTGACCTCCTCGAGGTAGCTCGTCAGGGATGCTTTGCTTGAAGCGTACACCAGCCAGCCGAGCGCGCTGAGCGCCAGCCAGCCGATCAGGCCGAGGGTCCAGCGGCGATCAAACCCGCGCACCCGCGCCCACCAGGCTTTCACCGTGTCGGCCACCCCCCCGAGCGCCGTCTCCGGAGATTCCAGATACCGTTTCCACAGCCCATGAATGCCATACGCGAACAGCACCACGATCGCCCAATTCATGGGATACAAAAACTTGGTCGGGTTGCGGATCGTCGAGAAATACGGCAAAGCGTACAGCAGACGGTAAAATGACGCGTAACGCCCGAACGCCAGCGGCAGGGAAATCGCCACCACCGCCGTCCAAAACCAAAGCTGGCGGCGATTCGCGGGTGAGAAGACCGAGTCTTTGCGAAAACTCTGCGCGGCCGCCCAGGCGGCAATCAGCAGCACGAGAATGCCGGGGTAGGGCGCCGCGCCGCCGTAACGGATAAAACCCCGGGGCGCAGGCCCCTGTTTGCCGGAGGCGAAATACTGATCCCAAGCGGCGTCCCGCCCCATGGCGCCCCAGTAATTCCCGCCGTCGGGAGTGTCCATGCGATAGCCGAACAACCCGGGCACAATCAACCCCAGCGCCTCGCGTTTGGGCAGACTCCACTGCGTCGCCCAATCCCAACGCTCCTCCTTCGTCCGCGTATCCTGCTGCGCGCCCGCCACCCCCTGGATTTGGGTGC
>JBDHQH010000187.1:0-4985 GCA_039806935.1 Verrucomicrobiota bacterium | reverse complement strand
GGCTTCCATCAGGAAGCGCCTGAATTTGTTTGAACCCCGGCGATGGGTTTGGTATCCAAAGAGTCCAAATAAACGCGCAAGTAACAAATGAAGCAGGCGGCGGCATTCTGGACGAATTCCGCGCGGAGTTCCTGGCGAGCTGGCATCGGCTGCCGAACAAGAGTTTCTTTTTCTCTTTGTTGGCGGCGTGGGTGGCGCTGTTTCATATTTTCGGGAATTCCACCCTGGGCTACACGCATACCTCCTCGCTGTTTACGTGGCTCTACTACTGCTACAACCCGATGCAGGAGGTGCCCGGCGCGGATGACGCGCATGGCAACTTCGTGCCGTTTGTAGTGCTCGGTTTGCTCTGGTGGAAGCGCAAACATTTGCTGGCGCTCGAGCTGAAGCCCTGGTGGCCGAGCCTGTTCCTCCTCGGCTTGGGACTGTTGGTGCATCTGGCGGGTTACGCGATTCAACAACCCCGCCTGTCCGTGGTGGGTTTTTTCGTGGGCGTTTACGGCCTGACGGGCCTGGCCTGGGGCTGGCGCTGGCTGGCGGCAAGTTTCTTTCCCTTCATTTTATTCGGCTTCTCCGTGCCGCTGGGTTCGCTGGCCGAGGTGGTCACCGCGCCGTTGCGGCATTGGGTGGCGGCCATTGTGGCCGGCATCGCGCACCTGGGCCTGGCGCCCGATCTGGTGCGCGAGGGGACGCAGATTTTCGACCGGCAAAATTCCTTTCACTATGACATCGCGCCGGCTTGCAGCGGCATCCGCAGCCTGATTTCGCTGATGTTGATCACCGCAATCTACGGCGCGATTTCCTTCGATAAACCATGGAAACGGGCGGTCATTTTCCTTTCCGCGTTTCCGCTGGCCATTATCGGCAACGTGGCGCGCCTGACGTTCACGGTGATGGTCGCCGAAGTGGCGGGCCATCAGGCCGGCTCGGCCGTCGAGACCAACGCCGGGTTTGTCACCTTCGCCGTGGCGATCGGCCTGGTGCTCGCGCTGGGTCATTGGCTGCGCGAACGCCCAACCAGCACCCTCGTGCCCGCCCCGAAACCATGAAAAAACGAAACGGCATCCTCTTCGCGCTGGCCCTCCTGATCATGGTGGGCGGCGCGCTGTGGTTGCGCGATTTCCGCGGCCGCCAGCGCCTCGGCGAACCGGGGGTCAAGATCCGCCTCGACCGCGACAAACCGGGCGGGCTCGAGGTCCTGCTGCCCGAGCGCGTGCTGGATTACGATTCGCAGCCGGTTCCGACCGACGATCTGGTGCTGGCGGTGCTGCCCAAGGACACGAGCTACGGCCAGCGCCGCTACCAGAACCCCGAGGGCTTCGAGTTGTTAATGAACGTGGTGCTGATGGGGGCCGACCGCACCAGCCTGCATAAACCGCAATTCTGCCTGAGCGGACAGGGCTGGAACATCGACGCCGCCCAGTCCGCCGAAACGAGCATTCACATCGACCGGCCGGCGAGCTACGATCTGCCGGTCATCCGGCTGAACATGTCGAAGGATTTAAACGTGCGGGGCCAGACCATGAACGCCAGCGGCATCTACGTCTATTGGTATGTGGCGGACGGCATGGTCAGCGCCACCACCTCGGGTTATCAACGCATGTGGTGGATGGCGCGCGACCTGTTGCGCACCGGAGTGCTTCAGCGCTGGGCGTACGTGACCTGTTTCGCCGTCTGCCCGCCCGGCCAGGAGGACGCCACCTACGCGCGCATGAAAACCTTTATCGCCAACGCCGCTCCCGAGTTCCTGATCGCGCCCAAAACCGGCGAGCTGGCGCTCCACCAATAAAGCGAGGTCCCCCCACCCCGGATTTTCGCCTGAACCATGTTACGCCGCGACCGAATCATCCGGATGCAAATCCAGGAGCTGCTGGACGCCTGCCTCTTTGCGCTGGCGTTCTGGCTGGCGCACTCATTGCGCTCGGATCCGCTGCTGATCGATCTTTTCGATCTGCCGCCCATCGCGCCGTTTCAACGCTACGTCTGGCTTTATCTGCTGCTCATCCCGGCGGCGCCGATGATTCTCGAGGCCCAGGGCTTTTACCACCGGCCGCTGCTCTGCGCGCGCCGCGCCACAGCCTGGCTGCTCTTCAAAGCCTGCGCCATCACCGCCCTGGGCCTGATCCTGACCTTGTTCCTGTTCCGGGTGGACGTCGCCCGGTCGGTGATGATCTGGTTTGCCTGCATCAGCTTTGGCCTGGTCTTCCTCAAGGAGGAGGTGGTCCTGATGACCGTGCGGCGGCGCACGGGCGCCTCGGCCTTTCACCGGCGTTTCATTTTGATTGGCACCCCCGAGGAGCGGCAGCGCATGCGCGCCGATCTCCGCCGCGGCGACGGCATCACGGTCGTGGCCGAAATGGATCCCTCGATGGAGCCGGTGCGACGCCTCATCGAGCTGCTCCACGAGCACTCGATCAACGGCGTGGTCGTCAACGCCCGGCGCACCATGTTCGACCGCATCGAGGAGGTCATCCGCGCCTGCGAGTTGGAGGGCGTCGAGGTCTGGCTGGTGGCCGATTTTTTCAAAACCCAGATCTGCCGCACCAGCTTCGACGAGTTCCACGGCCGGCCCGTGCTGGTGTTCCGCTCGGTGCCCGAGGCCTCCTGGCAGAGCGTGCTCAAGCAAATCATCGACTTTGTGGGCGCGCTGGCCCTGGTGATCGTGGCCGCGCCGTTGCTGGCGCTCACCGCCCTGCTCATCAAGGTGACCTCTCCGGGCCCGATCCTTTTCCGCCAGCAACGCTCCGGTCTGAACGGGCAACCCTTCACCATTTATAAATTCCGGACCATGGTGACCAACGCCGAGCAGCTCAAACACGAGTTGCAGGCGCTCAACGAAATGAGCGGCCCCGTCTTCAAGGTCACCAACGACCCCCGCGTCACCCCGCTCGGCGGCCTGCTGCGCAAATTCAGCATCGACGAGCTGCCGCAGCTCTTTAATGTGTTGCGCGGCGAAATGAGCCTCGTCGGCCCGCGCCCGCTTCCGGTGGACGAGGTCAAGCGCTTCCACGACCTGGCCCACCGCCGCCGCCTGAGCGTCAAACCCGGCCTCACTTGCCTCTGGCAAATCAGCGGACGCAACGACGTCCGGGATTTCAAGGATTGGGTCCGGCTCGACCTGGAATACATTGACAACTGGACCTTGTGGCTGGATCTCAAAATCCTCTTCCGCACCGTTCCCGTCGTGCTCGCCGGCACCGGCGCCAAATAGGCCCCGGCAGGCCAATCACCCGGACCGATCCGGCCGATTTTAAAATATATGGCAAAAAAGAAAACCGCGGCCAAGCCGCCGCCGACCAGCGTCGTCACCGGCGCGGCGGGCTTCCTCGGCTCGCACCTGACCGATTTGCTCCTGCAGCGGGGGCATAAAGTCATCGGCATCGACAACTTCGTCACCGGCAGCGTCGATAACATCGCGCACCTGGGCGGTCATCCGGGGTTCCGGTTCATCCAGCAGGATGTGACCGAATTTCTGTTTCTCGAGGGGCCGGTGCAGTACGTCTGGCACTTCGCCTCCCCGGCCAGCCCGATTGATTATCTCGACCTGCCCATCCAAACCCTGAAAGTCGGCTCGCTCGGCACCCACAAAGCCCTCGGCCTGGCCCTGCACAAAGGCGCCCGATTTCTCATCGCCTCGACCTCCGAGATTTATGGCGATCCGCTGGTGCATCCGCAGCCCGAGGAATACTGGGGCAACGTGAACACCATCGGCCCGCGCGGCTGCTACGACGAGGCCAAACGGTTCGCCGAAGCCCTGACCATGGCCTACCGCAACGAGCACCAGGTCCAGACCCGGATCGTCCGCATTTTCAACACCTATGGCCCCCGCATGCGGCTCCACGACGGGCGCGTGGTGCCGGCCTTCATCAGCCAGGCGCTTAAAAACCAGCCGCTCACCGTCTTCGGCCGCGGCACCCAGACCCGCAGCTTCTGCTATGTGTCCGACCTCGTCGAGGGCATCTACCGCCTGATGATGAGCGACTACGATCTGCCGGTGAACCTCGGCAATCCGGTCGAGATGACCATGCTCGAATTCGCCCGCGCCATCCTCAAAGCCACCGGCGCCCGCGGCCGCATCGTTCACCAGCCGCTGCCTCAGGACGACCCCAAGCAACGCCGGCCCGACATCACCAAGGCGCGGAAATACCTCGGCTGGGAACCGCGCGTGCCGCTGGCCGAGGGGCTCGAACGTACCATCGCCTATTTCCGAACCAAGGTTTGACCACACCCGTTTTTCGCTTGGCAACGCCGCCCGCGCCCTCCATTTAGGCCGTGTGATTCACGCAACCGCCATCGTTGCCCCTGGCGCCCGGCTGCCTCCGGACGCAGTCGTCGGCCCCTATGCCGTCATCGACGCCGGCGTCGAGCTCGGACCCGGGTGCGTCGTCGGCCCGTTCGTGCATCTCACCGGCCGCGCCCGCATCGGCGCCCACAACCGCTTCTTCACCGGCTGCGTGATCGGCGAGGCGCCGCAGGATTTAAAATACGACGGCGCCCCGACCGGCCTCGTGATCGGCGATCGGAACGTCTTTCGGGAGCACGTCACCGTCCATCGCTCCGCCAAGCCCGGCGAGGACACCGTGATCGGCTCGGGCAACTTCCTCATGGCTCACAGCCACGTGGCGCACAATTGCCGCCTCGGGAACCAGGCCATCATCGCCAATGGCGTGTTGCTGGGCGGGCACGTCGTCGTGGAGGACCGCGCCTTCCTCTCGGGCAACTGCCTGGTCCACCAGTTTGTGCGCGTGGGCGCCCTGGCCCTGATGCAGGGTGGCGCGGCGATCAGCAAAGATCTCGCGCCCTACACCGTGGCGCGCGGCGACAACCGGACCTGCGGCCTCAACACCATTGGCCTGCGCCGCGCCGGCTTCACCACCGCCGAACGGCTCGAATTGCGCGAGTTGTATCATCTGATTTACCGCGAACGCCGCCCCCTGCAGGAGGCCCTCGCGCTCGGTCGCGGGCGTTTCTCCAGCCCGGCGGCG
>JBDHQH010000040.1:0-28916 GCA_039806935.1 Verrucomicrobiota bacterium | reverse complement strand
AGGAGGAATTGAAGCAGGCCCAGGAAGCGAAGGAAGGCTGCCCGGTGGAAGCCATTGGCGATGACGGTTTGCCTCCCGGCGCGGCTGGCGGATAGTTGTGGATGCGGGAGAAGTGTGGAGTTTTCGGGGTGCGGGGCGCCGGCCTGGAGGCCACCCGGTTGGTTCACACGGGTTTGTGGACACTCCAGCATCGCGGCCAGGAGAGTTCGGGGATCGCCGCTTCGGACGGCAAAAACATACGCGCCCACAAGGGCGCCGGCTTGGTCGCCCATGTTTACGATGAAGCGAGCCTGAGCCGGTTGCCCGGCCACCAGGCGGTCGGACACAATCGCTATTCCACCTCCGGCGGGGCCGCAGCGGGGCATAGCCAGCCAGTCACGAGCGCCGACGGTCGGCTGGCCCTGGCGCACAACGGGAACCTTCCCCGGGTTGCCCGGCTGGCCGCTTTTCTCCAAAGCCAGAGTCTTTCGACCGCCGGAGCCAACGATTCCGAACTCATGCATCAGGCCCTGGAGTATCATCTCCGGCGCGGCGCCTCGCTCGAGGAAGCGGTCGAGGAATGCTTTGACCTTTTCACCGGGGTGTTCTCGCTGGTGCTCATGACCCGCAACGAGCTGGCGGCCGTGCGCGACCGCCACGGCATTCGTCCCTTGAGCATCGGATTGGTCAACGGCGGGTTCGTTTTCTCTTCGGAGACCTGCGCGATCGAGGCGGTCGGCGGGAAATTCCTCCGGGATGTGCGGCCGGGCGAACTGGTCGTGGCGGACGCCGCGGGTTTGCGCTCGCGCCAGGTGCGGAACGGCACGGAGAGGCTCGACATTTTTGAGTTCATCTATTTCGCGCGACCCGACAGTCTGCTCATGGGCCGCCGCGTCAATGAAGTGCGCCGAAGACTGGGCGAGACTTTGGCGCGTGAGCACCCCGTCTCCGCCGACGTGGTGATCGGGGTGCCGGACAGCGGGGTGCCGGCGGCGCTGGGATACGCCGCCGAGAGCGGCATACGCTTCGATCATGGGCTGGTCAAGAACCGCTACATCCATCGCACCTTCATCCGGCCCGCGCAAAACCTGCGGGAAAGCGGGGTGCGGATGAAACTCAACACGCTGCCGGAAGTGCTGCGCGACCGCCGCGTCGCGGTGGTGGATGACTCGATCGTCCGCGGTACGACGGCGCGGCAACTGGTGCAATTGCTGCGACAACAAAGCGTCCGCGAGATTCATTTTCTGGTGAGTTCGCCCCCGGTGCGGTTCCCCGATTTCTACGGCATTGACACTCCGCAACCCGACCAGTTGATCGCCGCCTCGCGCTCCATCGCCAAGACGCGGGAATGGCTCGGCGCCGATTCCCTGGCCTATCTGTCGTACGCAGGCATGATCCAGGCGACCGGCTGGCCCGCGGACCGCTTCTGCACCGCCTGTTTCAACGGCGAGTACCCCGTGGCAATCGACGAATAACCTCCCCTGCAAAACCCGGCAACGTTCCAAGCTTTTGGGTCAGAGGAGCCGCGCGTCCGCAAGGCCGAGCGGATCCCTCAGGAGGGCTTGATTGGGAAGCATTCCCTTCGACTCGTCCCGGCCGAGGAATTTTGTGTTAGATTCCGCTTATGAATGATTTGTTGAGGAATCAGGGTTTTGCGCTGCTCACGGGGTTTGTTTTCTTCACCCTCCAGACTGCCGGCCTGGGGGCCATGCCGCGGGAGACGGCCCCATTGACTTTCGCTCCGGAAGTGCCCCCTCCCCTCACCCGCACTGAACCAGCGATTGTGGAAGTCCATCTCGATGCGTCCACCGTCCTGGGCCATCTGGACAACTGGCGCAGGTATTCATTTTGGACCTTCAACGGTCAGGTGCCCGCGCCTTTCATCCGCGCCCGGGTAGGCGACACGCTCGAGTTGCACCTGACCAACCACGACACGAATGGCATGCCGCACAACATCGATTTTCACGCCGTCACTGGCCCGGGCGGCGGCGCGGAGATCACCACCATCGCCCCGGGCCAGCAGGCGGTCGCCTCGTTCAAGCTGCTCGACCAGGGGCTGTACATGTACCACTGCGCGGTGCCCCCCATGCTGGACCACATCGCCAACGGCATGTACGGTTTGATTTTCGTGGAGCCGGCGGGCGGATTGCCGAAGGCGGATCGCGAATTCTACGTGATGCAGAGCGAATTCTACACCGAGCCGCCGGCGCAAGGCACCAACGTGCTAACCTACTCGCACGTTGCCGCGGTTCGCGCCCAGCCTCAATTCGTGGTGTTCAATGGCAACCAGCTCAGCCTGTACGGCACCAATGCCCTTCAAACCAAAGCCGGCGAGAAAGTCCGCATCTTCTTTGGCAACGCTGGGCCGAATCTGGTCTCCTCGTTCCACGTCATCGGCGTCACGATGACGGTTTATCACGACGGGGTGTTTTCGGACGCGCCGCAGCATTTGGTCCAAACGACGCTGGTGCCCTCCGGCGGGGCGAGTGTGGTCGAGTTCACACCCGTGGTTCCGGGCGCTTACACGATGGTGGACCACTCGATGGGACGCGTAGAACTGGGCGCCAGCGGCACCCTCAAGGTGACCGGGGCGCCCCGACCGGAGATCTACCGGGCCGATCCCGTGCCCACTCGTTGAACCGCGCGACGCGCAAAAAGCCTGTCGCCGCGGCGGTTTTTGCGGCATGCTTTGACTTCCCGGATAGGCTCTCGCCGCCGGGGCGAACACATGTCCGATTACCTGCGACACCGGAAGGAATTGCAGGCCGCTCCGCGATCCTGGCTGATCACCGGAGTGGCCGGCTTCATCGGGTCTAACCTTCTGGAGACCCTGTTGAGACTGGACCAACGGGTGGTCGGCCTCGACAATTTTGCAACCGGCTCGCGCGCCAACCTCGAGCTGGTGCGCGGGGCCGTATCCACCTCTCAATGGCGGAACTTTCGGTTAATTGAAGGGGACATCACCAAACCAGCCGATTGCCGCGCCGCCTGCGCCGGAACGGAACTCGTGCTGCACCAGGCCGCGCTGGGTTCCGTGCCGGGATCCCTGGCGGATCCGCTGGCGTGCCATCAAACCAACGCGACCGGATTTGTCAACATGTTGATCGCCACCCGGGATGCCGGCTGCGCGCGGTTCATCTTCGCCTCGAGCAGCGCGGTTTACGGAGACCTTCCCGAGTTGCCAAAGCGGGAGGAGACCGCCGGCAACCCGCTCTCTCCATACGCCGCCAGCAAAGCGGTCAACGAACTCTACGCCGCCGCCTTTCAAACGGCTTACGGCCTGGCTTGGATGGGCCTGCGCTATTTCAATGTTTTCGGCCCGCGACAAGACCCCCGCGGCGCCTACGCCGCGGTGATTCCCAGATGGATCACGGCTCTGCTGCGGCGCGAACCGGTGTTAATCCATGGCGACGGCGGGACCAGCCGGGATTTCTGCCCGGTGGACAATGTGGTCGAAGCCAACTTGCTGGCCGCGACCGTCCGCGACCCCGGGGCTCTCAATCAGATTTATAACGTGGCCCTTGGCCGCCGCACCACGCTCAATGAACTCTTCGCCACGCTCCAGGCTGAAGTGCGCCGGCGGCATCCCGAGTTGCCCGAGGTCAAACCCGTCCAGGCCGGCTTCCGTCCCGGGGATATTCGCCACTCCCTGGCGGATATTTCCAAGGCGGAACGGCTCCTGGGCTATGCCCCCGCGCAGACGCTGGAAAACGGACTGAAGCTGGCGATGGATTGGTACGAGCGCGCCGGCAGTCAGTCCAGCGCCTCAATCTGAACCCGCACCAGGCCCAACTCCGGCGAGGCCAATCGCGCGAAAGCAGCGCGGCCCAGGTCAATGATGCGGCCTTCCCCGACCAGTCTCCGGGCGGGGCCGCGATCCGTGATGCGCACAACAATGCTTCGCAAATGGCCGCTGGGACGGCGCGTCCTCACCCGGACCTTCGTGCCCAGCGGATAGAACCACGAGGCGGCCGTCAGTTTATCGGGATCGAAAGGTTTGCCGTTAGCCATCAGCTTCCCTCGATGAGCTTCACCGTACCAGGACGCCGTCCCGTGGCGGGGCGCCTGGTCGCCGGCAAGGCTCCTCGGGACGAACGAAAGCGTGATCCCGATTAAAAGAGCCCTCCAGCCGCGCAGCCACTTGCCGGATCCGGTTTTTTGGCGGTGGTTCATGCGTCCCAATCTAGGCGCGCATCGCGCGCCCGAAATGGGGTGTGTTCCCCCCGGGCATTCCCCCACTGGAAAAGGCTTCTCCCCTGGCTAGTCTGATGTCGATGCAGGCAACCGTTCCGCAGAAGATTGGCCGCGTTCTGGGCAACCTGATCACCCATCCGCAGTACATCACGCGTTGCCTGGCGCACAATGTAATCCATGGCGGCTCGCCGCTGGATCTGGAGCTGCCCGGGTTCTCCTATGGCGCGATTGATTTTCTGGAAGGCTTCCTCGAACGGCACATGTCCGTTTTTGAATACGGCGCCGGCGGTTCGACCGTGTTTTTTGCCCGGCGGGTAAAAGCGGTGTGCGCGGTCGAAGAAAATCCCGAGTGGCATGGACAGGTCAGCCGCCGCCTTGGTGAAAAAGCGCTCGGCAACGTGCGGTTGCTACTCCGCCCGTTTGATTTCAAGCGCGCCAAAGGCTTCGAGACCTCGGATTATCTGCTGGCGCTGCCCGACGAGCGGTTCGATGTAATTGTGATCGAGGCGGGTGACCATTGGAATGGCGCGGCGCCCGTTTGCTTCGCCAAAGCCGAGGCGCACGTCAAGCACGGCGGCGTGGTGGTGGTGGACGACTCCCGGAGACACTCCGGTTTGCGCGCCCGAAGCCGGGCGCGCGAGCACAAGGAATTCATCAGTGTCGGCCCTGCCCGCTCCAGCGTGACCAGCACCGCCGTCTTCTTTTATTGAGCCGCGTAAAACCGGTCGATAACCCGTTTGAAGTGGTTTTCCGCCGGTTTGACGATCCCGATCTCGCGGCGGGCATTTTCCTCCGAGTCGCTGGCGTGGGCCGCGTTGACCATGACCGTCGAGCCGAACTCGCGCCGGATCGAGCCTGGCGGCGCCTTGGAGGGATCGGTCGGCCCCAGCACATCGCGAATCTTGCGCACGGCGTTCACGCCTTCATAGACCAGGGCGATGCACTTTTCCGAGCCGGGCTGGTTCCGCTCGGCTTCCGGGGTCTCGGAGGGCGATCGTCCGGACATGAAGCGGACGATATTTTCAAACTGATTATCTCCAAACGGCGCTCCCAACAAATTCCCGAGCTGCCCCTCGCATTCCGCCGGAAGCGTGAAACCGAATTCTTTTTCCAGCGCCGCTCGAGCCTTGGCCGCCACCATGTCTTTCAGCTTGGTCCGCAACACTTCCCGCACCGGCCCGTAGAACTCGATCGCCTGCGCCACACTCATGCGGTGAAGCTTCACGCCCACGATAAACAGGCCGGTTCGCGAAAAGAAATCGATCATGTTGCCCGGGCGGCCCGTCGGAAAACGAAAGTTCTCCGGCTTGATCAGCACCAGCGTGCGCTCGCCTTTCTCGCCCGGATTATAGGCAATGACGTTTTCCAGCAACCCGCCGTCTGAATCCGAGTATTTCGCCCAGATCTTGAGCTTGGCGTCGGCCTCCTCGGCGGTGGGCGAAGCCAGCACCGCCGGCTCGAAGTACCGGATCTGGTCGCCATCCATAATCAAGTCGCCGTAGGTGTCGCGGATGGTTTCCCCGCCCCGCCGGTTCGGGCTGATGTGTCCCACCACTGCCCGGGCTTTGCGCGCGGCGTCCTCACCCTGGAACACTAGCATCATCACCCGCCGCCGAAGACCCGTCTTCGGGTCGGGCGCGAGGTTTTGCAGGATGTAATCATGAATAAGCTGCTGAATGCGGCGGTCCTGGGGGTCATTCGCCGAGATCGTGTGCTCCGCGTATTCTTGCACGAGTTCGGCGCTGGGCGCAAACATTCGGGCCGCGACCAACTCCAGGCCGGTCCGGGTGCTGAGCCGGCTCAAAATCCCGCCCGTGCGGGATTTATGCAAAGAATACGGGGTGATGATTACGTAGGCGAGTTGGCTGGACATAACGATTAATGGGCGGTCGGAGGTTTCGCCGGCGCAGGCGCACCGGGGTTCGCCGCCGACTTTCCACCCAGGATTTTGAACATGACTGTGCCACAAGTCGGGCATTTGCCTTTAATGGCTTTGCGCCCGTTTTTCATCGTCTCTTCCACTCCGTCGATGATTTCCTTCCGGGCCTTGCATTTGACACAGTATCCTTCGGGCATAGAGAATTTGGGCCGCCGGACACTTCATTGCGCCCCGGCAGTGTCCGAGGAGTCTATTTCCCGACCGGCCTCAGCGTCAATATGGAAAAGGGGCCCCGGTTCGCCGGCGCGCGCCATCCGTCATTGCGCCGCCGGTCGTCTCGCGCCAGATTGCGCGCATGTCGAAGACAGTTTTTTACGACACGCACGCGCATTTGACCTATCCGGACTTCGCCGCGGAGCTGCCGGCCGTCGTCTCGCGGGCCGGAGCGGCGGGAATCGAGAAAATCATCGCGATCGGCACCGATGAGCAAAGCAGCCGCGCGGCGCTCGCCCTCGCGGAACGATTCGAGCCGGTGTATGCGGTCGTCGGCTGGCACCCCTCCCATGCTGCCGAGGCGCCGGAGGATTTCCGCCCGCTCCTTCGCGAGCTGGCCCGGCATCCGAAGGTGGTCGCTTTGGGGGAAACCGGGCTGGATCACCATCGCTTGCCCGGGGCGGCCGCCGAGGCCGCGGCTGGCAAGCGCAAGCAGCGGGATTTATTTGTCCAGCACCTCGAGGTGGCCGCCGAATTGGGCCTCAATTGCGTGGTGCATACGCGCGACTCCTTCGACGAGGCATTCGCCGCTCTGCTGCCGTTTGTTGCCGGGGTGCGCGCGGTGTTTCATTGCTTTGCCGAATCGCCCGCCGCCGTCGAACGGGTGCTCGCGGTGAATTCTCTGATCAGTTTCACCGGCATCCTGACCTTCAAAAGCGGGCAGAACGTCCGGGACGCGCTGGCGGCGGCGCCTTTGGGCAAATTCATGCTCGAAACGGATTCGCCCTACCTGGCGCCCGTGCCGTATCGTGGCAAACGCTGCGAGCCCGCCTATGTGAAAGAGATTTCCGAAACCGCGGCGCAAGTGAAAGGCTGCTCGCTGACGGAGTTAAGCGCGGCCACCTGCGCCGCCGCCCGGGAGTTTTTTCATCTGCCGGATTGATCCAGCGCCTGGGCCAGGACTTCGGCCAGGTGCCGGGACTTGACCGGCGCCAGATGGTCGATCTGCTGACGGCAACTCGTCCCCGAAGCCACCACCACGGTGCCGTAGGGTTGCCCGCGCACCTGCGTGATCAGCGGCTGCGCGATCTCGAGCGAGAGCTCATACTTGGACTCCGTCGCGCCAAATGCCCCCGCCATCCCGCAACAACCCGTGTCGAGAAGCGCGACCTCGCGCCCGGGCAGGCGGGCCGCCAAACGCTGCAGGAACTGGGGATCCATCAGCGACTTCAAATGGCAATGCGCGTGAATCACCATCCGTCCGGGCTGGCTATGGAAGCGCAGCGCGTCCGGTTCCGCGCCCAGTAATCCCTCGATAAACTGCTCGAACAGGAAACAACGGGACGCGATCTCCGAAGCGCCCGCCAACCTCAGTTCGCGGTAATCCTCGACAAACATCGAGTAACAGGATGGCTCGAGGAAAAGAACCGGCGCCTGGCGCTCCAACCGGCTGAGCAGCGCCAGATTGTGCGCGCCCAATTTCTTCACCCGAGACAGATGCCCCTGGCTGAAGGCAGGCCGGCCGCAACACTTCCGCCCTCCCGCCAGCACCACCTCGAACCCGGCGGCCTCCAGCACCCGGACCGCGGCTTTGCCGATGTGCGGCTCGTGGTAACGGACAAAGGTGTCATCCCAAAGGATGACGCGCCCCCGGGAAGCGCCCGGCGGCGCCGGACGGCGGCGAAACCAGCGATCGAATCGCTCGCGCGTGTAGGGAGGCAGCGGTCGTTGCCAGGCCAGGCCAATCGTCCTGGCCAGCAAGCCGCGCGGCCAGGTGGAGTCGAGCAGCCGATTCGCCAGCCGGGGCATCAGACAGCCCCAAAACCCCAGCCAATCGACCAGGCTGAACACCCGCGCCCGCCAGCCCAGGCCGTCGCGCCGGATGCGCGCGTGCAGCACCTCGGCCTTCAATAACGGCAGGTTCACATTCGAGGGGCATTCGCTGATACATGCGCGGCAGGAAAGACAATTCTCCAGCGCGGCATCCAATTCCGGCGCTAACAGTGGATCCGCGCCGTCCAAGCCGTTCGGGCCGAACGCCGCGCGCAGGGCGTTGGCGCGGCCGCGGGTGGACATGAACTCGCGTCCGGTGGCCTGGAAGGTTGGGCACATCGCCGGGGCTTCTTTAAGGCAGACGCCACAACCGTTGCACTGTTCCAGATTGCGGATGAATGAACCGTCCCGCGCCGCGAAGGCCAGCACGGGTTCAAAAGGTGGTTTCAGGACCCGCCCCGGTTCGAGCCGCAAATCCGCATCCAGGCGATATCGTCCATCCGGAACGATTTTGCCCGGATTAAACAGATTGTGCGGATCGAAGGCGCGTTTGATTTGCCGCATCACTCCAAACAAACCGTCGCCCAACTGCGCCTGCATGTACTCCGTGCGCGCGATGCCGACACCGTGCTCGCCGGCCAGCGAGCCGCGAAAATGGCGAATCAACGCGGACACTCCGTCCGCCAGCTCCCGCATTTTCCGGACGTCGCCGGGAGAGTGCGGATCCAGCACCGGGCGGACATGCAGCAACCCCGCCGCCGCGTGTCCGTAGAAAGAGGCTTGCAGACCAAGACGGGCCATCAGCTTTTGAAGCTCGCCCACGTAAGCGGGAAGCCGCGCCGGCTCCACGGCGGCATCCTCGACGCAGGTGACCGGTTTGGCGTCCCCCGGGCGGCTGGTCAGGAGATTGAGGCCGGCCTTGCGCAGCGCCCAGACCAGCGCCATCTCGCGGGGGGCGGTGACCAATTTGTGGCGCAACCCCAGCCGGCGGCCGGAGACTGCCGCCAGACGATCCGCCACCTCCTCCTGAAACTCCACCATCAACACCGCCTGGCAGGGCTGGTGATCCAGCTCCAACAGGTCGCGCGCGGCCTGAAACTCCCGTTTCCCCAGGGTTTGATCCAGCAACACCCGATCGACATGCTCGACGGCGCACGGGCGGAGGTCCATCAACTCGACCGTGGCCCGCATGGCCTCCGCCACCGAGGCAAAAAACAGGAGGGCCAGGCCCTTCTCCTCGGGCAACGGCACAATCCGCAACTCCGCGGAGGTGATCGCCGCCAGCGTCCCCTCGCTGCCGCTGATCAGCCAATTCAAATTATCCGGCTCGCGCAGACAGCCATCCACCCCATAGCCCGGAAAGCGCTTCCGCAGGCGGGAATGGAACCGCTCCTCGATCTCGAGAGCGTGGAAATAGACAATGTCGGCGATCAACTCGCGTTGCGGGCGCAGCGTGTCGTGCCCCGGCCCCACCAAAGCCACCGAACCATTGGCGAGCACAATCTCGAGCTCGGCGACATGCCGCGCCGTGGCGCCGTAGGCAAGGACGCGCGCGCCGCTCGAATTATTCGCGATCATGCCTCCCAGCGTGGCGCGCGAGCTGGTCGCCACGTCCGGCCCAAACATGAACCCATAGGGCTTCAGAAACGCGTTCAACTGATCCAGGATCACGCCGGGTCCGACGCGGACGGTCCGCCGTTCGAGGTCGAGATCGGTGATGCGGCGATTGTGGCGCGCGAAATCAATGACCAACCCGTCGCCAATCGCCCCGCCGGCCAGACCCGTCCCCGCGCCGCGCGGGATCACCGAAAGACCCGCCTGCGCGGCGGCCAGCACCAGCGCGCTGGCTTGGGCCGTGTTTCGCGGAAAACCGACCGCGGCGGGCACAATCCGATACAGCGAGGCGTCCGTCGCGTAAAGATGGCGGGTTAAATCATCGACCGCCACTTCGCAATTCGCGCCGGCGAGGGCTGACATTTGCTGGGCGGAAGTCATCGCAGCGAAAGCAGCTTAGCCATCGCCCGAACGGATGACAACGAGTTTGCCGCGAGCGCGAATCAGCCCGAACTCTCGAGGATCGCCATCGCCGTGGCGTGCGTCTGCGTGTGGCTGAGGCTGACCAGCACCGCCCTGCCCTGGCGCTGCTGCAGCAACTCCGCGCCGCCGCCGTGGAGAACCACGTACGGTTCACCCGAGTCTTTCCGCCGGATTTCCATGTCGTGCCAGCCCAGTTGCGCGCCGATACCGGTGCCGAAGGCTTTGGAAATGGCTTCTTTGGCCGCAAAGCGCGCGGCCAGAAACGGGCCGGGGATTTTGTGTGAAAGACAGTAACGAATTTCCTCCGGCAGCAGGATGCGATCAACAAACCGGCCGCCAAAACGTTCGTAGGCGGACGCGATGCGCGACACTTCAATGATATCGATGCCTACGCCCAGAATCACAGCTCAGCCTGAATAGCCTGCCATCGCCGCGAGCATGTCCCGCACCGCGGCCGTCAGCCCGCTAAACACCGCCCGGCTGATGATGCTGTGGCCGATGTTCAGCTCGACCAGGTGCGGCACCCGCCGCAGGGCGGCCAGATTCTCATAATTGAGCCCATGGCCGGCATTCACGCGCAACCCGAGCGCATGCGCCTGGCGGGCGCCCGCGATCAGGCGCTCTAACTCAACGGCTCGCGCGCCGGGGTCGCGCCAGGCTTCGGCGAAAGCGCCGGTGTGCAACTCGATGAATTGGGCGCCGCTCCTGGCCGCCGCCTCGATCTGCCGCGGGTCAGGCGCGATGAACAGGCTCACTTCCATGCCGGCGTCGGTCAAACGTTTCCGCGTTTCGCTCAACGCCGCCAACTGACCCGCCACGTCGAGGCCGCCCTCGGTGGTCACTTCCAGGCGCCGTTCCGGCACCAGGCAAATAATGTCGGGCCGAAGTTGCACCGCGATTTCCACAATCTCCGGCACATTGGCCATCTCGAGGTTAAGCCGGGTGCGGATGCTTTCCCGGAGCTTGCGGACGTCCCGATCCTGGATGTGACGCCGATCCTCCCGCAGATGCGCGGTGATGCCATGCGCCCCGGCCGCCTCGCACGCCAGCGCCGCGGCCACCGGATCGGGCTCGCCGCTATCCCGGCCCCGATACCGCGCTTCCCGTATCGTGGCCACGTGATCTATGTTGACGCCCAATTTCAGCATGCCGAAGTATTGCCCCGCCCGCGGGAACAGGCAAGCGGCCAACCCGCTTAGCGCGAGGCCGTCGTCTCCTCCTCGGGCCCCAGCGCGGGGTCGCGGCGCCGTTTCCATCGGCTCACCAGCCAAATGAGCCCGAGCGCCAGCGTCGCGCCGGAAATATCAATGAGGACGTCGATCCCCGAAGCCTGCCGCGTCTGGACGAATTTCTGGTGAAATTCGTCGCTGACGGCGTACGCGCCCGCCAGCACAAGGGCCAGCGCGGCCGGGCGCGGATGCCACGACCAGAAGCGATGGCCCGTGGTTAACCGCAGGGCCCGCCAGGCCAATAGCATGAGCAAAAAATACTCGGTGAGATGGCCCAGCTTCCGAATCAGAAACAAGGCTTGGGAAAAGCCGGCGGGACCCAGGTCGGGGAAAAGCCAGCGCAGCAACGGCCCAAGAAAACGAGACGTGTGCTGGAAAGACAAAGTATCGCCCGAACCGCCGTAAATGATCACCATCCAGATAAGCACCGGCAGCCAGGAGCGAACCCAAACTCGGCGCGGCTCAGCCACGCGTTATTGAACCAACGCGCCACCCCGGCTGGCAAGGCGAAGTTCAAACGCCTGGCTTTTGCGTCCGGCGGCGCGCGAGCAACAGTCCGATGCCGACTACACTTGCCGCGCCCGCAAAGCTGATTCAGCAGTCCGCACCCGACCCGGCGCTGTTCCATATCCGCTCAAAATCAGCGCTCGCCCAGCGGGAAACATTCGAAACATCCAGAACCATTCTTTTGACGTTGCCGGGCGGCGGGTCGCGGCCTAGTATCCGCGCGGTTTATGGCCCTGGCATCCCCAACAATTCTGGAATCTCGACAAGACGGACGCGCGAGCGATCAACTGCGCCCGGTGCGCTTCCAGAATTTCATCGCCCCTCATGCGACCGGCTCCACGCTGGTCGAGTGGGGCAGCACCCGCGTGATCTGCGGCGTCACGGTGGACGAGTCGGTGCCGCGCTGGATGAAAGAGCAAGGGGTCACGGGAGGCTGGATCACCGCCGAGTACTCCATGCTCCCCTACTCCACCTTGCAGCGCAAACCGCGGGACATCACCAAAGGCCGGCTGGACGGGCGCTCACAGGAAATCCAGCGGTTGATCGGGCGGGCCATGCGCGCGGCGCTGGATCTGCAACGGCTGGGATCCCGAACGATCTGGATCGATTGCGACGTGTTGCAAGCCGACGGCGGCACACGCACCGCGGCCATTACCGGCGCCTACGTGGCCCTGGCGCTCGCCATCAAGCGGCTGATGACCGATGGCAAACTGCCGGCCAACCCTTTGCTCCCCGCCGTGGCGGCAGTCAGCGTCGGGATCGTGGCCGACCGCCCGCTCTTGGACCTCTGCTATTCCGAGGATGCCGCCGCCATGGTGGATTTCAATCTCGTGATGAACTCAGCCGGCCAGTTTATCGAATTGCAAGGCACCGGCGAAGAGGCCGCTTTCAGCGAAACGCAGCTCGCCGCCATGCTGCGGTTGGGAAAAGCCGGCATCACCCAACTGCTCGCCGCCCAGGAAGCCGCGCTCGCCGCCTGATCCCCGCTCCTCCCGATGTCTGACTCTCTTCCCGCCCAGGCGCCAGCCGCGCCGCTGCTTTCCGAACCGACCCCCAAACGCCTCCGCGGCACCGCGTTGTGGCTGATCCGCCATGCCGAGGTGGAGGTGCGTTATCAACGGATTTTCGGCGGCCGCATTGACATGGACCTCTCGCCGCGCGGTCACCGCCAAGCCCAGGCGCTCGCCGCCTACCTGCGCCACACCCAATGGGACGCGCTTTATGCCAGCCCCATGCGGCGGGTGCGGCAGACTCTCGACCCATTGCTGGCCAACGGCGCCCCGCGGCCCGAGTTGGTGCCCGACTTTCGCGAGGTGGACTTTGGCGATTGGACCGGCCTGAGCTGGGAGGAGGTCGAGGCTCGTTATGGCGTCAGCGCCTTCCGCTGGCTCGATGAACTCGAGCGCGACGGCATTCCCAACGCGGAATCCGGCGCCCGGTTTCAGGCGCGCCTCGAGCCGCCCTTGCGCGCTTTGCTGCAACGCCACCAGGGCGGCGTGGCGGCCATCGCCTGCCACGGCGGGGTGATCCGCGCGATCCTCTCGATTCTCTTCGGCTGGCCTTTGCCGCAATTGGCGGCGGTGGAAATTGATTACGCCAGCGTGACCCGAGTGATCCTCGAGGAACAAAAAGCCTGCGCGGAGCTTTTGAATTTCACTCCCTGGCGCGATCTGCCCTCGCAATGAAACAGCCATCTCTGTGGCGGTTCTCGGCCGAGGTGAGGCCGGAGGCGGAGGCCGCCGCCATGGAATGGATCACGGCGGAACTGGACGCCGGCGCCTCCTCCTACACGGACGCGGAAACCGGCCGTGTTTGGGTGAGCGTTTATCTCCCGCGAAAATCAGCCGATGCCGAACCGCTCGATTCCCGGTTGCGCGCGGAACTCGCAGCCGCTTTCGGCGCGGAGGTCGTGCGCAGCGCCGGCTGGCGCCGGCTGCGCGCGAGAAATTGGGCCGAGTCGTGGAAACGGCACTTCCGCCCCTTGCGGATCGGTTCCCAGCTTCTCATTCGGCCCTCTTGGAGCCGGCGCAAAGCCCGGCCCGGACAAAAGCTCATCGTGCTGGATCCAGGGCTGAGCTTCGGCACTGGCCACCACGCCACGACTTCCTTTTGCCTCGCTCAGGTGGCGGCGCAACGCCTCCGCGGCGCGCGGCAATCCTTTCTAGATATTGGAACCGGCTCGGGAATCCTGGCCATTGCCGCCGCCAAACTGGGCTATTCCCCCATCGAGGCTTTCGATTTCGATCCCGAGTCGATCCGGGTGGCGCGAGCCAACGCCCGCCGCAACCACGTCTTTGCCAAAATACGACTGCGCCAGGCGGACCTGACCGAACTCCCTCCCGCGCGGCAGAAATATGATCTGGTGTGCGCGAACCTCATCTCCACTCTGCTGCTCGACGAGCAGCGCCGCATTCTCGATCGTCTAGCCCCGGGCGGCGCCTTGATCCTGGCGGGCATCCTCGCCGACGAATTTGACTCCGTCCGCCGCCATTACGAGCGCGCCGGGCTGAAATTTTTCCGCGGTCGCTCTCAAAAAGAATGGCGTTCCGGCGCCTTCAAGCGGCAGGCCGCCGCGGGCCGATCGTAAAATCCAGCCAGGCGAAAATCCCCTGGCAAAAAACTTTTTCTGAGTGGAAATTGCGCCTGGGTTGTCCTATATTTACATCGCTTGAATGCGCTTGAAATCCAAGTTCAAGTTGCGCGCGGGCACCTTCCACGCCCGTTTGGCACCAATAATGCCTTTCAAGCACTTCGAAAGATCAAAATGCTATGACCAAAACGTTGCAAGTGATCACCGACGTAGTGTCCACTCCCAAGTATCCCTTCCGGAAGGTGGATAACCAACCGAAAAAGCAACTTAAACATCGTTACGAACGCAGGAAGGTTAAGGAATACCTGCATACGAGCGACTGGGCGTCCCCCGAGCCGGCATAGACATTCGGCCAAAATTAAAAAAAGCCACGCGGCTCCGCGTGGCTTTTTTTGTCCATAAACAGGACAGCCAGGAAAAGGCTGCCAGCGCGCAGGACAGCTATTTCATCAGCAACATCTGGCGCGCGCGCTTGATCGCGCGATTCAAGCGGCGTTGGTAATGCGCCGGCAGGCCGGTGTATTTGCGGGGAAGAATGCGACCCTGGTCGGTCACAAACTGCCGCAGCAGATTGGTATTCTTGAAATCGAGCGCATCAACCGTGAAGTCAATCTTCGGCTTGGGCCGGGGCGTGCGGGTTTCAGAATAGGAGCGGGAGCCCGCTCCCCGTTTTTCTTTGTCGGGACGTGTCTTGCGAGGCATGGGAGATCCTTACTTGATTTCCTTGTGCAAAGTGCGCCGGCGAAGCGCGGGATTGTATTTCATCAATTGCAGCTTTTCCGGTTTGAGTTTCTTATTGCGCGTGGTCGTGTACCGCGAGGGTGACTTGCCCTCTTTCCGCGCTTCGGAACATTCGATCGTTATGATTTCCCGAGGCATAAATTAATCTTTGTCTTTTGTCTTTTCGTCCGCGCCGTCGTCCTCTTCCGGCTCTACCTCCGGCGCGCCGGCGGCGTCCACCGTGCGCAGAGCTCCCAGCCGTCGCTGGCGGAGAGCTCCCTCCCGCTCCAGTTGGGCCTGCGCTTGCACGGTAAACCGCGTCCAGGGGATCGCTTCCAGTCGCGATTTGGGGATCGGCTTTCCCGTCAGCTCGCAAATCCCATACGTGTTCCGCTCGACCCGTTTCAACGCTTCCTCAATCTCATACAGCGCGTCCTGGTCTGCGGATAACAGGCTGAGCGCGAAATCCCGATCAAAGTTGTCCGTGCCTGAATCCGCCATGTGCAGGCTGTAGCCGGCCATCTCTTGCGCGGATTCCTTGGCCAGGCCGCTCATTTGCCGAATCAATTGATCCCGCAATTCCATCAGGTGCTGATAATACTTCGCCCATTCGGGCTTCACCTTTGCGTCCCCGTTCTTCCTGGACGATTTTCCCGGTTGCGGGTGGCCCAAAATGGAAGCCATCGTGGCGGCGGCCACCGGCTTCGAACCTGACTTCTTAATAACGTCTTTCTTTTTTGTGGTCACGACTAAAACTGCAATTTGGAGGACATCGTCCTGTATTCCCCTTTTTCAGGGTGGGCGAATGTATCAAAGACGAGAAAATATTCCACAACTAAATTAACCTTTTTTCGGAACGCGACCCGGGCCATGCCAATGCCCGCCAAATCCGCCCCGATCTCCGTGGATGCTCGGGAGTTCGGCGTGGGTTGAACGGTTTCCCTCGCTGGCTTGGGCGGGGTCAGCCTTTTTCGATGCAGGCGTAGGCGTTGTGGTTATGAATGCTCTCGTGGTTCTCAGCCTCAACCTTGTACCAGGTCACGTCGGGATGGGCATTCAATTTCACCGCCACGTTGCGCACGAGATCCTCGACAAAAACCGGGTTTTGGTAAGCGCGCTCGGTGACCGCCTTTTCGTCCTGGCGTTTCAGCAGCGCGTACAGCTCCGAACTGGCGGAACTCTCGATGAGGCCGATCAAATCCTCGATCCAGACCGACTGGCGGGAGCGAATTGAGACAGTCACTTCCCCGCGCTGGTTGTGGGCGCCGAAGGCCGAGATCGCCTTCGAGCAGGGGCAGAGAGTGGTGACCATGGCCTTCACGGTGAGGACAAAATCGATCTCCCCATGGCAGGCTGCGGCGGTGAAGCGAGCCACATAATCCATCAAGCTCTCCTTGCCGGTTACCGGCGCCTGCTTGGTCATGAAATACGGGAATTCAATCTCCAGATGCGAGGTCGCGGCCTGGAATTTGGTCTGCATGGCATGAAGAATCTCGGTGATGTTCTCGACATGGATCATGTTCCCATGGGCATTGAGCACCTCGATGAAGCGGCTCATGTGCGTGCCCTTGAACTCTTTCGGCAGATCGACATACATCCCGATCGTGGCAATCGTGTTCTGAAACGCGAGCGCCTTGTCCCGCACTCGGACGGGAAATCGCACGTCCCGCACGCCGACTTTGTCAATGCGCAGGTTCCGATGGTCGCGCTCGCTCTGTTTATCCTGCAACTTGGCCGGACCGCTACGCGGCGGGCGGGAGGAATTCGGTCGAGTGGCGCGAAGATCCGCGGGTTTCAACATGCATGCAAACTAGCAGCCCGCTCCACATTTGCAAATCGACGGCTTGACTCCTCCGACCGCGCCGCGGAGACTTCGCCCCATGCGTTTTTGTTGGCTGGCCCGCTTTTTATCCGCCTCAGCCATGGGCGCGGCGCTTTGCCTCCCCCTGCCCGGTTCCGGCCAGACTTTTCGTCTCGCCACGTACAACGTCGAGAACTACCTCGACCAGGCGGCCGGCACCCGCCCAGCCAAATCGGAAGCCGCCCGCGCCAAGATTCGCGAAAGCATCAAGGCCATGGCGCCCGACGTCATCGCCTTCGCGGAGATGGGCTCGCCCGCCGCGCTCGAGGAGTTGCGGCAAGCGCTGGCCTCGGAGGGTCTCGACTTTCCTCACCGCGAGCTGATCCGGGGCGATGACACCAACATCCACGTCGCGGTGCTAAGCCGGTTTCCCATCACGGCCAACCGCTCGCATACCAACGAGAGTTTTCTCCTCAGCGGACGCCGTTTCCCGGTCAGCCGCGGGTTCGCCGAACTGGATATCCGAGTCAACACCAACTACTCGTTCACCCTCTTCGCCGCGCACCTCAAGTCCAAACGGCCGGTGCCCGAGGCGGACCAGGCGGAGTTGCGCCTCGAGGAAGCCAGACTGCTGCGCGAGAAGATCGACGCCCGGCTTCAAGCCGACCCCGCCGCCAATCTGGTGGTGGTGGGCGATTTCAACGACACCAAAGATTCGCCGTCCACCAAGGCGGTAATCGGACGCGGCAAATTCAAACTGGTGGACACCCGTCCGGCGGAGGCTAACGGCGATAATGCGCCCAGCGACAATCCCGCCTGGGAACCCCGGAACATCTGCTGGACGCATTACTACGGCAAAGCCGACGATTACTCACGGATCGATTACATCCTGCTAAGCCCCGGGATGGCCCGGGAATGGCGTCCGCTCGAAACGCGCGTCCTGGCGCTGCCCAATTGGGGTGTGGCTTCCGATCATCGGCCGATCTACGCCACCTTTGAGGCGGCGGACCAATAGAACTCACCGCGGAGCGGCCTGATCCCGCCGGCCCCTCAGGAGCGGCGGCGAAGCACTCCGCTGGTGACGAAATAAAACACCAACATTTTGCGAAACAGGCGGGAGCGCAGCGCCAGCCCGGCCGCCAGACCCGCGCCCAGCGCCAGCACCACGAAAGACCAGGGCTGGCGCCGCACTTCCCCCAGCGCCCCGGACCGGGGATCCGAGCCGGCGGGCGCTGGATTGATGTCGCTTTTCATAAACTCCCCGATCGCCGGAAAAACCATTCCGTCCCGCCTCCGGCAAATCTGGCTTGCCCTCGCTCGCCAGGCAAGCCGCGGCGCGCCGGTTTGAGACTGGGTCTTTCCCCCACGACTTTTGCCGGGAAAAGCGTTCCCCGCCGTGCGATATTAAAACCATCGGGACGCGTCGCGGACCAAACGCACAAATCACAGGAAAGTATGGATACTTCGATTGCACAAGATGAACTGGCTCCGCAGACTCCGCCCTCCTCGCTGCTGACCCTCTTTCGGGCCATGGCGGGAGATGTGCGGACCCTGCTGCGGCAGGAACTCCGGCTGGTCCGAACCGAAATCACGGAAAAGCTGGCTCGGATGGGAAAAAACGCCGCGCTGCTGGTCGCCGGCGGCGCACTGGCTTACGCGGCGTTTATCATTCTCTTTCTTGCTATGGGATGGTTGCTGGCCTGGGCCTATCGATTTGCGGGGCTGAGTTCTCTCTTCGCGGTGTTTCTCGGCATGCTGACCATCGGCCTCTTCCTCAGCCTGGCCGGGGGCCTGCTCGCGCTCAAAGGCCTGCTCGAATTGCGATCCGCCTCGCTGAAACCCGAGCGGACGCTGGATTCCTTGCAGGAGCTCGCCGGTCGAACCCCCGCTGGCGTCGCGGCAGCCGAGCCGCGCCAAGCGCGCTCCAGCGAGGAAATCCGGGAACGCGTGAAGCAGACCGAAAGCCGCATGAGCAACACGCTGGAGGAGCTGGGACGCCGCATGAACCCGGAAAGGCTGAACCTGCTGATCAAGAATAAAATCAGCAACGAACCCTACAAAGCCGGGGCCATCGCCATGCTCTCGGGCTTGATCGGCGGTCTGCTTTTGCGCCGACGCTTCGCGCGTTGACCGGCGAATCGGCGAATCGCCTCGAGAAAATCTTCGTTGCATTCGGCGCGAAACCCCGGCATCTTCTTCGGCTCAGTGTCGGGGCGTAGCGTAGCCTGGCTAGCGCGCTTGTTTCGGGTACAAGAGGTCGTGAGTTCGAATCTCACCGCCCCGACCACTTTTCCTCCGCAGTTGTCATCGGCCCAGCCCGGCGGCATCATGGGCGTCCATGAATGGCGGTTCGTCTCAACCCATCCGCGTTTCCGTGTTCGGCGCCGGCTCGCTGGGCAAGGAGCACGCGCGCATCTACTCGGAGCTGGCCCGGCAAGGAATCATCGAGTTTGCCGGAGTTTACGACATTTCGCCGGAGGCCGCCCGCCGCGTGGCAGAGCGGCACGGCTTGCGTGTGTTCGCCTCGGCCGCGGAGGCCGCCGCGGCGAGTGACGCGGCCAGCGTCGTCACGCCCACCGCCACCCATTTTGAGCTCACGCGCTCGCTGCTCCAGCTCGGCAAACATGTGCTCGTCGAGAAGCCGATCACCGACCAGGCCGAGCAGGCGGCTGAACTCGTTCGCCTGGCGCGGGAAAACGAGCTGGTGCTGCAAGTCGGGCATGTCGAGCGCTTCAATCCAGTCTTCCATTATCTCGAAACGGTGGCGACGGAGCCGCGCTTCATCGAGGCGCACCGCCTCTCGCCCTACCCGGCCCGAAGCACGGACATCGGCGTCGTGCTCGACCTGATGATTCACGACCTCGACGTGGTGCTGGCCTTCGTGAAGTCGCCGGTGGCAAGTGTCGATGCCGTCGGTCTCCCGGTGCTCAGCCCGTCCGAGGACATCGCCAACGCGCGGCTGCGCTTCGCCAACGGTTGCGTGGCCAACCTCACCGCCAGCCGCATCAGCCCCGAGCGCCTGCGGAAAATCCGGGTGTTCAGCGGCGGCCCGGCGATCAGTTATATCTCGCTCGATTACCGCGCGCAGGAGGGTTTCATTTACCGGATTGCGCGGGAAACGGAGTCCGAGAGCTCGATGCTCAAGAAATTGCTGCAGGCGAAGCACACCGCCATCGTCAGCGAATTCGGCGGTCAGCGGATCGTTCGCGAGCCGGTGCCGATCGCCAAGGAAGAGCCGCTTCAGCTCGAGTTGCGCCACTTCGTCGAATGTGCCGCCCGGCAGCAAACGCCGGCCGTCAGCGGCGAATCGGCCAAGCGCGCGCTGGATCTGGCCCTGGAAATCACCCGCCAGATTCGCGCCTCCGCCCCCGCGAACGCCCCGGAGGCGATCCGGCCATGAGACGGCGATCGTTCATGGTCATCGCGGGCGAAGCCAGCGGGGACAACCTCGCGGCGGAGCTCGTCGCCGAGTTGCGCCGGCAAACAAACGAGCTGCCGCTCCCCGAATATCCCGATCCCCAACCCATCTGGAATTCGCTGGCTCCGAGGTTTTTTGGCGCGGGCGGCCCCGCGCTGGCGGGCGCCGGTGTCGAGCTGCTCTCCGACCTCGCGACGCACTCGGTGATCGGGCTTTCCGACGCGCTGAGGAAGTACTTTGAGTTTCGCCGCATCTTTCAACGGCTGCTGCTGGCTGCCCGCGAGCGCCAGCCCGACGTGATCATCTGCGTTGATTTCTCGGGGTTCAACCGGCGCTTCGCGCGCGCCATTCGCCGCGAGGCCCAACCGCGGGGCTGGTTCCACGCCTGGCGTCCGTTGATCGTGCAATACGTTTCGCCGCAGGTCTGGGCCTCGCGCCCGGGGCGCAGCCATCAGTTGGCAAGGGATTTCGATCTCCTGCTGTCCACTTTCCCCTTCGAGCAAGAGTGGTACGCGAAGCGCGTGCCCCGGTTCCGGGTCGAGTTTGTTGGCAACCCGGTTTTGGATCGTCATGCGGCGCTTGACCCGGCCCGCCCCGAGCCGGCCCGGCCGGAGGTGTTGCTGCTGCCCGGCAGCCGGCGGGGAGAAATGGCGCGGCATTGGCCGGCGCTGGCCGGCGCTTTCGCCCTCCTGCGGGAGCGCCACCCCGGCTTGACCGGCCGGTTGGTCGCGCCCGACACATCGTTGCTGGATCAGGCGCGCACTCTGGGCATCCCGCCCGGGATCGAGCTCCAGACCGGCGGACTTGACCAGGCGCTCCGGCAAGCCACCGTGGCAATCGCCTCGACGGGCACGGTGACTCTCGAATGCGCCCTGCACGGAGTGCCCACCGTGGCGATCTACAAAACCTCCTGGAGCACTTACCAGATCGGGCGCCGCATCATTCAGGTGCGGTTCCTGGCCATGCCGAACTTGCTGGCCGGCAAAGCCGTGTTTCCCGAGCTGATTCAAGGACATGCCACCGCGCCGGCCATCGCCGCGGAAACCGAAGCGTTGCTCAGCAACGCCGGACGGCGCGCCGCAATCCGTCAGGAACTGCGGGCGGTGGTCCAGTCGCTCGGCGCTCCGGGGGCCGCGGCGCGGGCTGCGCGCGCCATTCTCGAGCGTTTGGATGCCGCCCGGCCTCCGCGAACGGAGGCCGCAAGTAGTCAGGGAAAGATCCGCACCCGGTAAAACCGCCCGAGCTGGTTCGATAGCCCTGAATCGTGGAAAAATTGAGTTGAGGCCGCGCCCCACACATGGGTGTCGAGTTCAAGAGCCAGCTCCCGCGCGAGGTCGGTGAAGCGCCCGCTGAAACCGCCCGCGCTATCGGGAAGGGAAACCTGCACCCGATAGCGCGTGCCCCCCACCGAGGCCCAACTGAGCTGAAAGCCGCCGGCGGTGTCCGGCTCGGCGCTCAGGATGCGGAACGCCGACTCCGCGTTGGTCGGGTTGGTGTTGGCCCGGTATTCCTCGAGGTTGGTAAAACCATCCCCGTCCGCATCCTCGAAGGGATCGCTTACTCCGTAAAGCAACTCCCAATCATCGGGAATTCCGTTGGTGTTGAGATCCGGCGGCGCAACCACATTGAGGATCACCGAGGCCACCGCGCTATTGTATTCCCCGTCATTGGCGATGAAGGTGAACCGTTCGGTGCCGCGAAACCCGCGGGCCGGCAAATAGGTAAACGCGCCGCTCTCCGGGTCAAAATCACGAACGATTCCCTGCGTGGGCAGCGTGCGCAGTTGGAAGGTCACCGGATCGCCATTGAGGTCGCTGGCCGCCAGCGTCAGGTTGGTCGGGCTGTCGCCCCAAATCGTGCGCCCCAGATTGGGCGCCGTGGGCGGCGAGTTGGTGGCCGTCGTGAAGCGCCAGGTGGGACTGGTCACCGTCCGGCCCTCGGCGTCGGTCACGGTGACATACCACTCGAAGGCCTTCTCGACAGGCAGTTGCGACCAGAGCTGGCTCACCGGCTGGCCGGATGCCGTCACCTCGTTGGTTCCCAGCGCGATAAAGGGCGTCACCGGCGAGCCGGCGCCGATCGCTCGCATCGGGTGGGGAAAAAAGAACTCGCTGTCAAAGTCCGTTTCATACTGCCGGGTCCAGGGCGAGTAGGTTTGCACCACCACCACGTCGTTGCTGGGCGAAAAGGTCATCAAGCGCATCAGTCCGTTGCCGCCGTTGGTGTAAAACTGGTAGTCGGAAATCAGCGTGTGAACGGTGTGCCCATTGAAGTTGTCCTGCCGCGAACCCTCGCCGTTGACGTGGCCGCCCAGCATGAGGAAGAGATTGTCGTTGGTCCTCAAGGCGTTGTAGATCGCGGCGCCCTGGGCGCTGAAGGCGCTCGGAGTCTTGGCCGATCCCATGTAATGCGCCACGGCGATGGCCCGGCGATGCGCGTTCGTCCGCAGGATTTCGTTGGCCCAGGCCAGCACCGCCGGGTTGGCCCCGGTGTCGTACTCGAAATAAATCACCACAAACTCCAGGCCGTTGACGCTGAACAAATCGAAGTGGTTGTTGTTGTTCGTGCCGTAGTGTCCCGCGTAATAGGCTTTGCTGTTGAAATGGGAAACGCCGAAATACTGGTTGTAATATTTCGAGGTTCCGGTCGGATCGCCGTTGGGGGTCGTATCATGATTGCCCACGGCCACACCGTAGGCAACGCCCTGCGGCGCTTTGGTCTTGGCCGCGCTCTCCAGCCGATAAAGCGCGTTGGTGGCGTTGCGCCATTCGGTCAGGTTGGGCGACCCGCTCTTCACATCTCCGGTGTCGCTGAGATCTCCCAGGTGCGCGACGTAGGCGATGTTCTCCGCCAGACGGTTAGTGGTGATCCACTCCGTTTGCGAGATGAACATGTGCTTGGTCCCTCCAAACCGCTCGGCGGTGTAATATTGCGTGTCGGGCAGGGCCACGATCATGAAATCCGGCCCCGGCGGCGCCACCGGCGCCACGCGCCCGTAGAACCGCACGGTCGCGGCTCCGGGAGCCAGGTTGGAAAGCGCTACGGTCAAGTCCGTCGCAGGCCCCAAATGCGCCTGCCCCATCGCCGGGTTGAGGCCGCGCGCCGTCAGCGGCGCCGGGAGGAACACAAACGAGGCGACCGGCTGGCTCGTCGGCGTCTGGAGGCTGGGCGGGCTCCCGGGCAGGTCCCGCGATTCCAACACCCAGCCCGCGCCATCCGGCGCGCAGGTCACCAGGTTATCCTGATTGACGCTCATGCCGCCCTCCGCCGAAACCAGCAGCACTCCGGTGGCGGGCGACTGGCCGGGAATGGTCAACCGCCAGGCGCCCACGCCCAGATTGTCGATGGCAAACCCCGGCGTGTCGCCACTGTGCAGCAACACCGCGCCATCTCCCCGGAATCGGCCCGAGATGACGGTGGTGTTGGTTCGGGGAATGAACGCGAAGGCCACCGGCCCGCGCTGGTTGGCCGCCCCGTCTGCGTTGTTGGCTTTGACATAGACGCTCCACGTTCCGTTATTGCTGTTCACCATCGACAGCGCGTAATTCGGCGCGTCGCCGCCGTGGGTCACCAGCAAAATTCCGTCCGTCCGGGAGTCCACGCCCAGCCCGCGCAGATCGACCGTCGAGATCCCCGCGCCTTGGTCCACAAAATGAGTCCCCAGCGCCAGCCCCGGCGAGCCGCTGAACAGATCGTTGGCGCCGCCAGGAGTGTTGGCCGAGTTCCGGGCATAACCGCACCACCAATGGGTGTAGGAAAAGAAGGCCGCCGCCACGTCCACGTTGTAAGCCGTCCCCGTCGGCGCATTGTACGCCGCGATATAGTATTCGCCCGCCCGCGGTCCCGCGCGGTAATAGTCGATCGAGGCGGCGCAGTAATTCGGCCCCACATAGCGGAGCTCGCCATTATCCCGTCCATTCTCGGCGGCGCATGCCAGCAGCACGCCGGCTTCCACCGCGGGAACGCTCCCTCCCTCGATGCCGACGTGGTAGCGCCCGCGAATCGAGCCGTCGCGCGCCGCCAGGCCGTTGATCCCCAGGCCCAGCGTCACCGAAACCGAGTTCGTGGTGTTTTCCAGATCGAGTTGAGAGACTCTCAACCACCCGGCGGCCAGGCCGGGTTCCGCCGGTTCCGCCCGGAGGTTGGATGACGCCGCCAGCATCAGGCACAACCCCGCCAGGCCGAGCCTCCAGCCCCGCCGAGGGCCGGGCCGGGGTTGGCGTGGGCGAAAAAACGGCGCTGGTTTTGAGTCTGGCAGCATGATCATGGTTGCGGTCTGGACGGGGTGTCGGCCTCACCACCGGGCAACGCCGAGTTAATCTCTTGTTGCAATTTGATCACCCCCGGGCTTCGTTGCAGCCGTGGGGGCAGTGAGGCGATCGCCTCGGCGGCCGCCCGAAAGGATTCCCTGGCTTCCAGCGGCTGGTTGGCTGCAAGCAGCACCTGCCCGCGCCGCACGAACCATCCCTCTTTGCGCATGGCGGTTCCCAAAATGTCGTCGATCCGCCGCACGGCCGCCGCCTTCTCGCCGCGCTGCAATTCCAGATCCACCGCGTACGCTTGCAGGAGCTGCTCGCCTTTGAGCCGTCCGATTCCCAGGTCCAGGATCTCCAGGGCTTCCGCCACCCGCTCGGCCGCCGCCAAATCCCGCGCGACCTCGAGATAGCAATCGGCCGGCGCGAGGGCAAATAAGCGAATTCCCCGGCCATAATCCGCCAGCGCCCGATCCCGCTCCTTCAGCCGCTTCCAAATCCGGGCGCGTCCGATCCACGCCTCGCCATCGTCAGGCAGGCGGGTCACCGCCTGGTTGAAGGCCGCCAGCGCCGCGTCGGGATCCCCGAGATCCCCCGCCAGCCGGGCCCGGCACAAATCCACCCGGCCCAAAGTGGGATCCAGCTCCGCCGCCCGGTCAAAGTCCGCGGCGGCGGCTTCCCACAAGCCGTGTTCCCGCTCCAGCTCGCCTCGTTGGAGGTGCAACCCGGCCGGATTATTGGTTGCCTCGTTGATTCGCCGGGTGAGTTCGAGCATTTGCAGGTGCTCTTCGCCATGCGCCAGGGCCGCCGAGGGCGCCAGCCCCAGCGCCAGGCAGGCCAGCGCGTTCGCCAGCCAGCGCGCCGTCGGCGCCCGATTCGTCCGCTTCCCGCTCATGCCGGCATGTTACGCCTCGGCTTCACCCCTGCCCATCCCAAAAGCTTATCGAATGACTTTGATCCGGTAATACCGGAAGTCGTTCGTCGCGGGCCGCGTGAGCGCGCCATCGTCCGTGAATGTCTGCATGGAGGAAATACCAGGCCGGTTTGTGTCCAACTCGCTCGCCAGGTCCCGAACGATATCCGTAAACCGGCCCAGGCTGCCCTCATCCGAGTATTGCACCCGGTACCGGGTGCTGCCCTCGCTCGGCCAGCTTAGCTGGAACACGCCGTTCGTGTTCCGCGACGCCGCGATGATCCGCAGCCCGGAGGCCGCGTTGGTCGGGTTGGTGTTGGCCCAGTACTCCTCGAGGTTGCTGCGCCCGTCGCCGTCGGCGTCCTCATCCGGATCGCTCACCCCGTAAGCCGCCTCCCACCAGTCGGGCAGGCCGTTGGTGTTGGAATCCGGCGGCGGCGCCACGATCAGGTTCATGGTGGCCACACCGCTCGAGGCTTCGGCGTCGGCGGCGGCGAAGGTGAAGCGGTCGGAGCCGCGAAACCCGTAAGCCGGGGTGTAGGTGAAGGCGCCGGTGGCCGGATCGAACCGATGAATCCAGCCTTGCCCCGGCAAGGTTCGCATTTCAAACGTCAAGGGATCGCCGTTGGCGTCCGTGGCCGATAATTCCAATTCGCTCGACACGTCGCCGGGAATAGTCCGGCTCAGGTTGGCCGCCACCGGGGCCACATTGGTCGAGATGGTGAAGCGAGACACCGGGCTCGCCACCGTCTGCCCCGAACTGTCGGTGACCGTGACGTACCACTCGTACGCCTTCGTCCGGTCCAGTTCCGGCCATGGGCAGCTCAACGGCTGTCCCGGCGCCACATTCTCGTTGGTGCCCAGCGCGGTGAACGGCGCGGGCGCGCCCGGGCCCGTCGGCCGCATGTCATACTCGAAAAAGAACTCGCTGTTCTCATCGGTGAGATATTCGCCGGCCACGGGCGAATAACATTGCGCGACCACCACGTTGTTGCTCGGAGAAAACTCGAAGAGCCGCATGAACCCGTTCCCGCCTTTGTCCCACCCCTGGTAATCCTGCACAAAAGTGCGGACGACGCGGCCCTGGTACACATCCTCGCGCCGGCCCTGGCCGGTCACATGCCCGCCCAGCATCATGAAGAGGTTGGTGTGCTGCTTGAGGCTCTCGTAAATCGCCCGGGCCTGGGCGCTCCAGGTGACCGGGGTTTGCGTATTGCCCATGTTGTGCGTGATCACGATGGCCCGGCGGTGCGCGTTCGTCCGCAACACCTCGCTGCCCCAGTCCAACACCGCCGCCGGGGGAGCCGCGTTGTATTCAAAATACAGCGCCACAAAGTCCAGCCCGCCGGCGCTGAAAAAGTCGAAGTGGTTGTTGTTATTCGTGCCGTAATGCCCGCCGTAATACTCCCGCCCCAGATACCGGGAGACGCCAAAGAAACGGTTGTAATTCGAGCTGCTGCCGCTCGCGTCGCTGATGGGAGTAAACTCGTGATTGCCCACCGCCACCCCGTAGGCCATTCCCTGCCGCAATTGCGTTTTCACCGGATCCTCGAGCCGGTACATCGCATTGGTGGCGTTCAGCCACTGGGAAAAGTAGGCGGGCGTGTCGCCGTTGTTGGAAATATCGCCCAATTGAGTAACGTAAGGAATCGAGCGCGAGAGCCGGTTGGCGATCGCCCATTCGGTCTGCGCAATGAACATCTCCTTTTTTCCTCCGCCGCGCTCGGCGGTGTACATTTGCGTGTCCGGCAGCACGGCCAGCGTGAAATCCGCCCCCGGAAACACCGTCGGCGCCTCGCGGCCAAAAAACTTCACCGTCAGGTTGCCGGGGACCACATTCGTGACCAACACCTGTAGCTGGGGCGAGGAGCTGGAGATCTTCGCGTGGTCCGCCGGCGAGATCATCGCGGCCCGAGCCGGCAAGGAAAGCACCGCGACGGGCTGCGGCACGATGCCCCGGTATCGGAGATCGGAGCTGAGCGCCATGCCCAGCACGACCTGGTAAGGACCATACCCCGCCCCCGGCTGCCCGGTCACGGTCACCTTTTTGGGCGCGTGCCAGTCTTGCGGCCCGAAGGTCAGGCTGGCGGGCGTGACCTTGCCCTTGGTGAAATCGTTCGGCGCGAGGTTGATGGCCACCATCGAGGTCGGCGGCGCCTCCAGCGCCACCTCGAACGTGGCGGCGCCGCCCGTGGCGGTGGTCACCAATCCCGAGGCCGGCGCGACGCGGATCCCCGGCGTGAGCTGCGGCACAAACACGAAGGACACCGCCGCCTCCGGCGCGCCCCCCGGACCGACGGGGGTTTGCAGCGCCATGCCCGGCGTGTCGCGCGACTGCACCTCCCACCCGCTACCGTCCGCGCGCGCCTGGTAGCTGACGAGGTTGTCGCCATTGAGGTTTCCCCCGCCCTCGGCGGAGATGATCAGGACGCCGTTCGTCGGGCCGTAGCCCGGTATCCGCAAATCCCATCGCCCCTCCCCGAGGTTCGTCACCGTGAACAACGCGTTGGCGCCGCTATGCATCGCGATGCTCCCGTCCCCGTTAAAACGGCCCGAAATCAACGTGTCATTCGTGCGCGGGAGGAACACAAACGCCACGGGATCCTGCTCGTTTTTCGAGTAGGTGGCCTGGTCGATGTCGCGCACAAAAAGTGTCCAGGTGCCGTCCAGGTTGGCCCGGGACAACGCGTAATTGTTCTCGTCCTTCGCGTGATTGACCAGCAGCACGCCATCCGTCCGCGAGTCGATCCCCAAACCCCTCAGGTCCACCAGGGATACGCCGCTCCCCTGATCCTTGAAATGAACGCCCAAAACCAGCCCCGGCGAGCCGGTGAGAACATTGTTGGGGCCGCCATTGACGGCCGTCGCGTTGCGCGCCAACCCGCCCCAATACCGGTCGTAGGGAAACCAGGCTCCCGCCACATTCACGTTGTACTCCGCGCCCGGCCGGATGAAGCTCACGATGCGATAGGTGCCGCTGCCGTTGCGCTCCACTCCGCTGACCGCGAACTCGTTGGTGCCGAAATTGTCGCGCCCGTTCTCGGCCACCGAGCTGATCAACACCCCGAGAAACTCATCCTGGGCCGCCTGAATGCCCGGCAGCGCTTTCACATTGTAATCCCCCCGGTTCCCGGCCGCCGAAGCGAAGGTGCCGATCCCATATTCCAGGGTGATGCTCGCGGTGTTGCTCGCGGGATCGGAATGGATCTGCTCCACTTTCAGCACCCCGGCTTGCACCCCGTGGCCGGTGGGGATGGCCGCCCGAGCCGCCCCCAATGCCAAAACACAACTCGACACGGCCAGGAACTTCCACGCCCTCTCCCAGCCGCCGGAGGGCCAAACCACTGCTCTCATCATGCTTCCAACCAAATTCCAACGAAAAGGCGGGACGGCCGCAAGACCGTCCCGCC
>JBDHQH010000039.1:0-29052 GCA_039806935.1 Verrucomicrobiota bacterium | reverse complement strand
CGCCAGGGGCCGCCTCCGCAGGACGCGCCCGCGCGGAAAATCCGGAACGGCGTGGCGTTGGCGGAGCGGCCTTTCCGTGGAGCGTCCACGCTGGCCGGACCATCTTATCTGTAACACACGGTCGCGTTTTGCCAAGGGAGCTGCGGCGCAGGACCTTCACGGCAGATTCGGGCTTGAAGGATGGGCTTCGCGGGGCAATACTGCGGCCCATGATCGCCTGTGAACACCGCCGCCTTGTCTCCACGCGGCGGAGTTCAGCCCGGCCAGCCGCGAGCCTGTTGGCGCCGGGGAGAGCATGGGTGATCCGGCAACAGGTGTGGAATGGTCCGGCCCATCACGACAAGTACAAGGCAAATCCGGCGGCGTGACGAGCAGCAACGGGGTGTATTCTGCCCCCCCGGATTTGGAATCAAGGGAGCGCTTCTACAGCGGGGCGGTGGTGCGTTCGACGAGCCAGCGGCTGTCTCGGGGCGAGGTGGCATCCGTGCCCTGGCCGGGGCCTCTTGCGCCGACCGTCTTTCGAATGGGGGGCATGGAGGCGGCATCGAGCCATTTGCGGATTTCGGCGTGGCCGTCGGCGAAAGCGAAGCCGCAGGCGCCATTGTGATATGAGGCGGGCACGTCATCCCAGGCGGCGGGGAAAGGCCAGGCGGTCACCGGCGGCATCTTCATTCCGAAGAAGCCATCGTTGATGCCGTCCGGATGCTCGTCCAGAAACACCCAGGTTTTGGAGGGGCCGGGCCGGACGAAATCGCTCTCCTTGAGGAATAATCGGTATTGGGTGTAACCATAGACCGTGTATTCCGTTTTGGAGCCGATAAAGCCGTTCATTGAGATGCTGCGCACGCGGGGGCCGGCGTTGCTTGGGATTTTGTCGGCCGGGCATTTATAGATGCCCACGTTTTTGCCGGTGTATGGGCCCAGGGCGCCGTTTTTGAGGTAGTCCACATTGGTGTTGGCGCCCGGGGGCACGCCGACGCCCCAATCCAACCAGCCGTTGACCCAGAAGGTTTCGTTGTACGTGTTACCCGGGGCGTTGGGGGCGCACCAGTTGTGATCGCCGGAGTACATCACCGCGGCAAGTTCCAGTTGCCTCAGGTTATTGATGCAGGAGATGCCTTCGGCTTTGGTCTTGGCCTTGGACAAAGCGGGCAGCAACATCGCCGCAAGAATCGCGATAATGGCAATGACCACCAGTAATTCGATCAAGGTGAAGCCACCGCGCGATCCGCAACGGACTTTCTTGGAGTGCATGGCAAATTGCTAATACGGGAGTGGTTTAATCACAAGAACAAAAATCATACGTTTTCCCCGGTTTTCGCCGGCGCCGACCGGGGCGAAAAGGCGCCCGCGCAAGCGCGGGCGCCTTGGATTACCGGGAGGGGCCGGTTACTGGCCCGCAATCCGAATGCGATAGAACTGCTGATTGCCGTTGGCCGTGGTCACCGCTTTGAAGGTGTTCAGGCCGGTCTGCGTCACGGTCGCGGCGGCGGCGCTCCACTGGTCCGCCGGCAGCGCGGCGTTGCTGGAGGTCGCGACCTGGTATTTGGAGCTGGCCACCGCCAGGTCGGACTTGAAGTTGATAGTCACCGTGCTGCCCGCGGTGGTGATGCTGGAGATGGCCACCGGCTGCAACTGCACGACGCGGACGTTGTCGTAATAGACGGCTCCGTCGCCGAGTCCGGCGGCGCCATTGCCGATGGAATCATAGGCGTCATCGGCGCCCAGCATGATGGCGCCGCTGGTGAAGGCGGTGGCGTTGCTGTAAGTGATGATCGGCGTCTTATTCAGCGACAACGTGATGAGCCGGCCGATCTGGCTGATCTCCACCTGCACCCAGGCGGGCTGGTTCCAGGTGTAGTTGAAGTTCGGCGACAGGACGCTGGGCGACCCCGCGTAAGCGAATGGCGGAGCTTTGAACACACTCGTCAGCGAACTGGCGGACCGGGCGCCCACCGCGGTCGGGCCGACAATGCCGCCGGTCGTGACGGCGGGCGCGGTATTGAGCACGTAATCGCCGCTGGCGCTGGCATCCGTTTCCACCTGGAACCAGAGGCCGTCATAGACGGTGCCGGCTGGGACTCCCGGGCTGGTGCCGCGGAACCAGTTGGTCCGATTCCCGGAGTGGTTGATGCCGAAGATAGCGAATTCGGTGCTGCCGCTGATGGAATTGACCTGCAGAACCATGTCGAATCGCAGCGCGTAGTTGCCGCTGAAGGATTTCCCAATCGGATACAGGTTCACTCCGGCGGCGGAGGGCACGGTGTCATCCTTGTTGACCCTCAGCTTCAGCCCCAGAGTCGTCCCCGCGGAATGCGGCGCCGGAGGGTAGGAATCCCAGGCGTAATCAAACAGGAACTGGGCGGTGTAATCCTGCATGTCCACGTTGGTCGCGCCGAACTTGATCGCGTAGTTGGCCGAGGTGTCCAGGTCGAAATCGTCGGACCAGAGCACGGTTTCGGCTGGCAGCTCGTCGTCGATCAAGGTGACGCTATAAACCTGGTTGCTGACCGTGTAACCGGAGCCCGCCGCCAATTGCAGGGTGATGGTTTTATCGCCTTGCAGGAGGGCGTTGTCGATCGGGTACAGGAGCGCCACATTTGTCGTAATCTGGCCGAAGTCCATCGTCAGGGGCAGATTTTCGACGTAATAGTCCACGTTCTCGACGGCGGCCCCGCCGCGGATCAGGTTGGCCGAGTTGACGGTGACGGCGGCGTTGGTATCGCCGTAGCGCGTGAAGGTGGCGCGGATATAATCATTCGTCATGCCCTCGAAGAAGCTCGGCGAAACCGCGGAGAGGAACAGGAAGGGGGTCTCGTTGTCCACGATCGCCACGGTGCCCGTGACTCCGAAGAGATCCACGTTGTAAGTGTATCCTCCCGCAATGGTGAAAATCACCGTTTCGGTCGGCTCGGGGATGCTGTCGTCGATGGGCGCCACCTCGACGTTTACGAAACTGGAGCCGGCGGGAATCGTGACGGTGTTGCCGACGACGGGTGAGCCGCCCACTTTCAGCACGTAGTCGGCGTCTCGTGCGGCCGTGCCGCCCAGCGTGAAATTGACCGGCAAAGCGCCGATGTTTCCGTCACCGGTGCGCGAAATGGTGATCGTGCCGGAAACCGGCCCCTGCTCTTTGGCCACGGAAACCGGAGTGCTGACCGAGACTTTCGCCGAGGCAACCTTCAGATCAAAGTGCCCGTCCGAACTGGTGGTGGCGCTGCCGGTCAAGCCCAGGCTGTAATAGCGCATCTGCCCGAGGCCGGAGCTGGTGAGATAAAAATTGTTGGCGGCGTCCCAGGCGATTCCCCGGCCGGCCGCGCTGCCGCCCAGCACCAGGGAGAGGCGCTTGGACATGTCCGGAATGCCGTTGGTCAACGGCACCATAAACAACGTATTATAGTAGGTGATACAGGCCAGCCAGTTGCCATCCGGAGAAACCGAAATGGCGGCGGTGGCCAGCAGGTAATCCGCCCCATTCGAACCAACTTCGGTGCTGGCGCTTTGCGATTCCCAGATGAATCCGCCGAGGCTGGAGTGCCGCCAGTAATTGCTGGTGGCGGTGTACAGCCCGCCCAAATCCGGATTGGGCACCCAGGGGAGGTTGGTGGGATCGTAAAGAGCCGCCCACTGGGACTGGTCGATGTACAGGTTCGGATCGACAATCATCACCGAAGGACTCCACACACCCGTGCCCGGAGGCCCGCCGGCATTCTCCCGCCGTTGATTATAGTAAATATAGCCATTGGGACCGACGGACACCGTGTTGTAACCTTGCGAGGCATAAGCGATGGGCGGGGTGAGAATCTTGGTTGGCACCCCTTCGTAGGGCAGCGGGCCGGCGCCAACGTCGTAGCGCCAGAGACTGTTCATCTGCGTTTTGGAGGGATTGGTCGGGTCGGTTTGGTAATCTTCATCGATCACGTACAACTTGAGGTTGCCGTCAGCCAGAGTGCCCTGGGCGAAGACGGCTTGCACACTGCCGTGGTTGTTTCCGAGTCCGACGGGGACGTCCCCGATTACTCCGGTGTCGGGATTCACCGTCAGTTTTTTCAGGACATACTGGAAGCTGGTCACGTCCGGATCCGTCACCACCAGGTTGCCGCTGGCATCCGACCAGTCGGTCAGGTAGAGCACCCCGTTGGTGCCGACATTGATTTGATACGGCGCGGAGCCGCCAGTGCTCATGGTCCAGCCGGCGGTGCGGACGGAGGGAAAAACCAGGCTGGTGTCCGCGTAATGAACGTAGATCCCCTGGGCCTTGGCTGCGGCGGCGCTATTGGCAATGTAAACCCGGCCAAAGTTCGGGTCAGCCGGGTTCCCATTCACCGCCACGCCCCGGGGCGAGTTGTAGGCGACGCTGCTGCCGATCTGGTAGATGCCGCTGCCGGTCTTGCTGCAGACAATGCGGTAGGTGCCCGAAATCGAGAGCGGGACGTTGGTCAGGCCGGCGGCCACCGCGCCGAGGTCATTGGTCACGGTGTCGCCAGCGGAGATGATTTTCACGTTTCCGGCCGCCTCGTTCAGGCGGAACCAAATCGCGCTGCCCGTATTCGTCAGGCAGGTGGCATAGGGGGTCGCAACAGCGACATAACTGCCCAGTGCGGCGGCAGCCGCGCCGAGGGCGAGTGAGCGGAAGAGACAGTGGGTTCGTTTGATTTTCATAGTTATCCTTCTTACGATCGCGACAACAGGTTGCGACAATTCATTAAAATGGCTTACTACGTTCGGGAATTTAAACAAACCCGGGCTTAAAAGACAAGCATGAAATGAAATGATTTGTCTGGCGGGCGCGCGGCGTGGTATCCCGGAGCATGAAGACGCCATCAACCCGGGCGCGGCCGCGCCACTTTGCCAGCGATAATTACGCGGGCATTTGCCCCGAGGCGCTGGCGGCTCTGCTCGAGGCCAACGCCGGCCACGAGGTCAGCTACGGCAACGATACCTGGACCCAAAAAGCCGCCGACCTGATTCGCGAGGTGTTCGAGACGGATTGCGAGGTGTTCTTCGTCTTCAACGGCACCGCCGCCAATTCGCTCTCCCTGGCCTCGTTGTGCCAGTCGTACCACAGCATCCTGTGCCACGAGCTGGCGCACGTCGAAACCTCGGAATGCGGCGCGCCGGAGTTTTTCGCCAACGGCAGCAAGGTTTTGCTGCTCGCCGGGCCGGAGGGCAAGGTCACCGAGGCCGCCATCGACAAAGCCGTTCATATCCGGACGGACATTCATTACCCGAAACCCCGCGCCCTGAGCCTCACCCAGGCCACCGAGGTGGGAACGGTTTATTCCCGCGAGGAAATTCAGGAGCTGGCCGCGGTGGCGCGCCGGTTTGATTTGCGAGTGCAGATGGACGGCGCGCGTTTCGCCAATGCGGCGGCCTCGCTCGGGGTGGCGCCGAAGGAACTCACCTGGCGGGCGGGGGTGGATGTGCTCTGCCTGGGCGGCGCCAAAAATGGCGTGGGGATTGGCGAGGCGGTGGTGTTCTTTAACCGGGAATTGGCGCGCGAATTTGATTACCGCTGCAAACAGGGCGGACAATTGGCCTCAAAAATGCGTTTTCTCTCGGCGCCCTGGACCGGGTTGCTGCGGGACGGCGCCTGGCTGAGGCATGCCAGTCATGCCAATGCCATGGCCCGCCGCCTCGAGGCCGGCCTGCAAGGGGTGCCCGGCATCACCATTTCCTACCCGGTGCAAAGCAACGCCGTGTTCGCCAAAATCCCGGCGCCCGCCGCCGCGGCGGCCCGGGAACGCGGCTGGAAATTCTATACGAACGTCGGCGGCTGGGACCAATCCCGGCTCATGTGCAGTTGGGACACCACTCCGGAGGATGTGGATGCATTCACGCGGGATCTGCGCGAGTGCGCCGCCGCACACCCGGCCTGACGAACGCGTCCGGGCTTATTTTCGGGCGGCTTCGCGGGACATTTGGCGGTGAACAAAGAAATAATAAAGGCCGCCCAGGATGAGCACCGCGCCGCCGAGCCAGAGGCTGATGGCATGCATTTCGCCACGCATCAATTCCTGGTCGGCGCCCGCCTTCACGCCGGCATAGACCAGCACCCCGCACCAGACGGCCGAGCCCAGCAAGGTGTAGAGAGAAAACAGTTTGTAATCCATCCGCACAATTCCCGCCGGAATGCCCACCAGGTGCCGCACCACCGGGAGCAGCCGGGACACAAAGATGCCCATGGAACCGTAATGCCGCGTCCAGCGCTCGGCGCCCTCCACCTTGGCCGGGGGGATGAGGAAGTACTTGCCATAGCGCAGGATCAACGGGCGTCCGGCCCAGCGCGAGACCCAGTACATGACGGTGGCGCCCAGCCAGGAGCCGATGGTGCCGGCGATGATGATTCCCGCCAGGCTGAGGTTGGATTGGCCGGTGTGCGCCAGGTGCGCCGCCGGGGGGATGATGACTTCGCTGGGCAGGGGGACAATCGAGCTCTCGATCGCCATGAGCAGGGCGATCAGGGGGTATCCCCCGGTCTTGAGCTGCGCCAAATACCACGTTGCCAGACTTTTGAGCATGGGCGCTCTTTATACCTGAGTTGGCGGACCTTGCGAACGAAAATTGTGTCAGGATATTGTTGACCCGAGGACGGTTCCGCCTACCATCGCGAGGCGGTCGTGTCCCAATTGAATGAAGGCATTTTTAGCACTCGAAGACGGTTCTCTGTTCCCCGGCACAGCTTTTGGGGCGCGCGCCTCCGCTTGCGGCGAGGTCTGCTTTAACACCTCGATGACCGGCTACCAGGAAATCCTGACCGACCCCTCCTACAAGGGGCAGGTGGTCACGATGACCTACCCGCTGATCGGCAATTACGGGGTGAACCAGCAGGATGTCGAATCCTCGCGGCTGCATGCGGCGGGGCTGGTCATTCGCGAATTGTCGCCCGTGGTCAGCAGTTGGCGCGCGGACCGCTCGTTGTCGCGGTATCTCGAGGAGAACGGGGTTCCCGGCATCCAGGGCATCGACACTCGGGCGCTGACAAAAAAGCTGCGGGTCCGCGGCGTGTTGAATGGTTTCATCACCACGGAAGCGATCGACGAGGCCGAGGCCCGGCGGCGAGCGCGGGAATGGCCCGGCCTGGGCGGCGTGGACTGCGTGCGCGAGGTCACGCATCCGAAACCCTTTGTCTGGGACGAAACGGGCGAGTTGAGCGCGGGCTTTGCCCTGCCGCGGGGGACCGAGGGGGTCGCTCCGCTTCGCCGGCTTCCGCCGGCGACCATCCCGATCGTGGCCTATGATTACGGCATCAAGTATAATATCCTGCGCCGCTTGCGGCAGCAGGGCTTTCGCGTCACGGTGGTGCCGGCGAGGACCCCCGCGGCCGAGGCCCTCCAGCACCAGCCCGCGGGGATCTTCCTCTCGAACGGGCCGGGTGATCCGGCCGTGCTCGGCTACGCGGTGAGCATCGTCAAGGAACTCCTCGGGACCGGCTTGCCGATTTTTGGGATTTGTCTTGGTCTCCAGGTGCTCGGCCAGGCGTTTGGCGGACGCACCTTCAAACTCAAGTTCGGCCATCGGGGCGGCAACCAGCCGGTGAAAGACCGCCACACGGGCAAGGTCGAGATCACCTCGCAAAACCATGGTTACGCCATGGACGCCGCGTCGCTGCCGGACGAAATCGAGGTGGACCGCATCAATTTGAATGATCAAACCGTCGAGGGCATGCGGCACAAGCGCAAGCCGGTCTTCTGCGTGCAGTATCATCCGGAAGCCGGGCCGGGGCCGCAGGACTCGACCTCATTGTTCGCGGAATTTCGCCGCCTCATTGAACAGCGGGCGTGATTCCGTTTGACTTGCAAACCGCCGTGGTGATAATCGCGGCAGAGACTGATCTATGGCGAAACTCGTTTTGTTGAGCGCCGGGATGGCTGGCCAGATCCACGAGCTGAAAGTCGATAAAACGACGGTCGGCCGGGTCGAGGACAATATGCTCCAAGTGCCCGAGCCATCGGTTTCCAGTCATCATTGCGAAATTCTGCTTCGTGGCGGACAGGTGTTCGTCAACGATCTGAACTCGACCAATGGCACCTACATCAACGGCGAGAAAATCGCCCGCGAGACACCGCTTAAACCCGGCGAGGTGCTGCGCCTGGGGCAGATCGAAATGCGACTGGAGAATGGGGCCCCGCCCGCTGCCCCGCCGGGGCCGGCGGCCGCCGCCCCCGCGTCCTCCCGGAACGTTTCCGGCCATACCGTCGCCATCCCCCGCGGAGTGAGCCTCAACGAACTCGAACAAGGCGCCCGCGGCGGCGGCATCGACAGCAAGGGATTCGCGAAGAAGGAAGACAAGGTCAACCGCGTCTTCGTGTTCGCGGGTGTGGCCATTGGGGTCATCATTCTGGTCCTGCTCCTCTACGTCTTCGCGATTGCCGGCAAATAGGACTGGCGTTCGCTCGGCCGGGCCGCGGCCAACCGCGGCATCCCCCGCCCGGGTTTTACTTTCCCCATAGCCGCGCGCTGGAAATCGGGCCAGCGTGGGGAGGCGCGGCAACGGTCCCGGCCGCGCGAAGCCAATGAACGCCACTTCAAATCCGCCCGCGCGGCGCGCGGTCCCCGCCGGTTCCCGCCCCGCCCCCTTGCTCAACACCGCGGGCGAGTGGGAAGGGGACGCGCGCTCGCGCGGCGCCAATCTGGCCGAGGCACTGGCGGTAATGCTGGGGTTGCTGGGCGCGCTTTGGGGAGTGGCGTATCCCTTCGGCGTGCTGGGCAAATCCGCGGCGGCGAACCGGGCGGCGCAACTGCTTCTGGCCGGCCTGGCGGTGTTTGTGCTGGGAATCAGCCCGCGGCTGCACGGCGACACCGCGGCGGCCTGGGGGCTGGGGCGCCCGGCGGAGCTGGGCCGGAGACTGCGGCGGGCGGCGGCGGAGAAACGAGCCTGGCTGCCGCTGCTGGTGGCCGGCGGGGCCGCGGCCTGGACCTGGCAGCTCTACCATAACCTCACGGGGACGGCTCGGCTGATGAGCGGCCTGGCGCCGGCGGCCGTTTTCCAGCTTCCGCAGGACCGGGCCGCGCGGTGGGCCGCGGGGCTGTTGTGCGCGGCGCTCGCGGGGCTGTGGATGGCGTATGTGGTTCGGTATGACAATTTTCGGACAGCCTGGCGCGGGGCCGTCCGCATTTGGATCGTGCTGCTCCCGCTCGCCTTGCTGGCGGCCTGGTTGGGCAATGGGCCCGAGGCGTTTCACTTCCCGGGGCGCGGCGCGCTGGGCGAGGGGGTGGGCTATCTTTTCTGGGGCGCTGTCCAGCAGGCGCTTTTCTGCGGTTATTTTAACACCCGGTTGCGCCGCGCCTTTGCCCCGGCCCGGAGCCAGCGGCCCTGGAAGCGCCTTGGGGTCGCCGCGCTCAACGGATCGTTTTTTGGGCTGGCGCATTTGAACCACTGGCTGCTGGCCGGGGGCGCCGCGGTGCTCGGCGCGTTTCTCGCCTGGCATTTTATGCGGGAGCGGTATCGCAATTTGCAGGTGATGGGGCTGGCGCATGGGGTGCTTGGCGCGGCGGTGCTCTGGCTGTTCACGCGCCCGGGCGGCCGGGTGCGGATCAGCCTGAACGTGGGGCCGTGGGCTCTGTCCGGCCCGCCCGACGGCTGGACGCTGGCGGTGGCCGCGGCGGCCATGGCCGCTCTGGGCGGCGGGATTGCCGTCGTTTGGCGCGCCCGCCGTCAGAGGCCCAACTCGCGCATGGCGACGCCGAGCCGGCCGATGCCCTCCTCGAGGCCGGCCTCGTCGGCCGCGCCGAAACTCAGGCGCATTTCGCAATCGGGTTTGCGGCGCGAAGGATCGTCTCCGTAACACAGCCCGCCCGGGACATAGAGCACATCATGGCTCAGCGCGCGTTGAAAGAAGCGGCTCTTGAGACCCGTCCGCATCCCGCCGGGCAGTCGGGGCCAGACGTAAAGCCCGCCGCCGGGCGCCTGCCACTCGACCGCGGCCGGAAAATGGCGGCGGATGGCTTCGGTCATGGTTCGTGCTTTTTGGGTGTAGCGCCGGCGCAGGCGGACCACGTGTTGGTCGTACACCCCCGAACCGAGGGCGGCGGCCAGGAGTTGCTGCAACAGGTTCGAGCTGCCGAAATCGTGATTGCCCTTCAGGCGCAGCGCGGCGGTGTAAACCGGCTCGGGCAGAAAGCCAAAGCCCACCCGCGCGCCCGAGGCGAAAGGTTTGCTGTAGGTGCCCGTGTAGATGACCCGGGAGGCGGCCCGCTCGCTGACTGCCAGGGCGGAGCGGGCCGGCTCGTCCTGAAATCGCAATTCCCGGTAGGCGGCATCCTCGAGCAGATAGATCGGATGGCCCGCCGCGCGCTCGTAGCGCCGCAGGAGTTGGAGCGCGCGGACTTTTTTCTCGAATTTGGTGGAGATGCCGCTGGGGTTTTGAAAGTAGCTGACGAGATAGAGGAATTTCAGGCGGCGAATCTCTCCGGACTGGCGGAGCCGTTCGAGGGTTTCCTCGAGGTGCCCGAGATCCAGGCCGTCGGGCTCCAGGCGGAGGCCGCGCGCGCGCAGGCCCCGGCTCTGGAGGATCCCCAGGAAAACGAAATAGGTGGGATCCTCCACCAGCACGAGGTCGTCCACGTTGCCGAGCGCCTCGGCCACCAAATAGAGAATTTGCTGCGACCCATTGGTGATCAGCAGACGCCGGTCAGAGGCGGCCGGGCTGTCGGCGGGCAGGCCATCGAGTTGACGCACCCTTGCCGCGGTGAGTTCGCGCAAGCGAGCATCCCCGGCGCTCGTGCCGTATTGCAGCGCGGGCGCGCCAGTCTCGGCCGAAGACAGGATCTTGCGGAACAACTCGCGCGTCTCCCGCACCGGCAGCGACGGGTTGTCGGTGAAACCGGCGGCCAGGGAAATCAGCTTCGGGTGCTCGAGGGCGGCGGTCATCAACCACGAGATCGGCGGCGCTTGCGTCCGGGCGGCGAGCTCGGATAATGGAGAGGTCGAATGCTTCATTGCCAGCCGGAAAATAGCAGGCGAGACGGGAATAGAAAGACGGGAGTGGAGCGCGGGTAATACCCCATCCGGCGGGGCGTGGCTCGGGCGTATTGTTAGCGGATATAATTTTGAGGACACACCATGATTCTGCTCTGGAAATTGGCGATTGCCATCGGGTTCGGACTGGCCATCACGGCCCTGCTGTAACGTCGTTCGTTTATTTGCGCGACGGTTTATTCCGGTGGAGCTGCGCCCTCTACGCCCTGAACCGGTGGATTCTCAAACCGCATTTTCATGTCCGCTTTCTGCACGACCATTTCAATGATCTGCTGTTGATCCCCTGCGCGCTGCCGGTGGCGCTCTGGGCGCAGCGCCGGCTGAGCTTGCGCGCGGACGACGCCCCTCCCTCGGCGGCGGAGGTGTTTTTGCATCTGGCGGTCTGGGCCTGGGTCTGCGAATGGCTGGGGCCGCGCCTGCTGCCCGGCGCCACCGGAGACGCGTGGGATGTCGCCGCCTACGCGGCGGGTGCGCTGGCGGCATGGGTCTGGTGGACTCTGCGGCGGCCTCGCGGCGGGGAGATGCTTCCATGAGCTTTGATCGGCTGGCGCCGCATTATCGCTGGATGGAAGCGGTGCTGGCCGGGGAAAAGCTTCAGCGTTGCCGCGCGCGGTTTCTCGAACGGGTGGACGGGAGCGCCCGGATCTGCATTGGCGGCGAGGGCCACGGCCGTTTTCTGGTGGCCTGCCGCCGGCGGCTGCCCGACGCCCGAATCACCTGCCTCGACGCCAGCCAGGCCATGCTCATCCGCGCCGCCCGGCGGCTCCGCGCCGCGGGGTTGCCGTCAACGAACACCGAATTCATCCAGGCGGATCTCCAGCGCTGGAAGGGGCCGACCGGGCAGTTCGACCTGATTGCCACCCACTTTTTCCTCGACTGTTTCGCCGCGGCGGAGCTGGCCGCCGTGATTCGCAATCTGGCGGCGGCGGCCGCGCCGGCCAGCGCCTGGCTGATCTCCGATTTTCGCGTCCCCGCCGCCGGTCCGGCCCGCTGGCGGGCGCTGATCCTGCATCGATTGATGTATTGGTTTTTTCGCGGGGTGACGGGAATTTCCGCGCGGGCGCGAATCGAGCCGGGTCCCTGGCTCGAAGCAGAGGGGTTTCGCCGCGTGGAGTCGCGGCACTCGGAATGGGGCTTGCTGACGAGCGAACTTTGGCGGCGCGGCTGAATTCCGCCGGAATGGCCGGGCACGCCTCCGATCAACCGATCACGATCAGGTGCATGGATTCGGGCAGGTTCGCGGCGACTTTGGCCACCACGTTGCCTTTGAGCAGGTGGACCAGGGCGGCGCGGCGGCTGCCGCCGAGAATCACCGCATCGACGCCGAAGGTGGCGGCGATCTCGATGATGGTGTCCGCCGGCGAGTCGCTCATGCTGTAGAGCTTGTGGACTTGCAGGCCCTGGGCCTCGACCTCGAGCCGCCGGAACAACTTGCGCGCTTCCGGATCGTCCTCCCAGCGGCCGCCCATGTCGATGGTGACGGCCACCTCGCGGATGTAGAGCACCAGCAGGTGGGCGTTGCGCAGGCGGCTTTCATCGATGGCGAACCGCAACGCCGGCGTCCAGCCGCGGGCTGCGGCCAGCACGAACTGGCCGATGAAGGGCTCGGCTCGCGCGGCGACCGCTGCGGCCGGGGCGGGCAGCGCCGGTTCCGCGCCGTCGGCGGCCCGGCCCGTGTGCTTGAAATGTTTGCGGGTGAAATGGCGGACGGCGAAGCCGGCGGTCAGCACGATGCTGACGAACAGCAGGGCGTGCAGTTTGCTCAGGGCGATGGTGATCCAGATGGCCGCCAGCACCAGCACGGTGAGCTTCATCACCCGGCGCTGCCGGAGGGTCAGCGGCAGACTTTTCGCAAACGCGCAACTGCCGATGTCCAGCACAATGGCTCCCACCACGCCGATGGCGTAGAGGCTGGCGAGGGACTCGACCGACTCGTTCAGATCCAGCACGATGACCGGCACGACCGTGGCGGTGATCAGCGCGACCCAGGGCACGCCGAACCGGTTGAGCTGCACGAAGGTTTCCGGCAGCTCGTGATCGCGGGCCATCACGTAGAGCAGCGAGACCATGCCGCCGATCGCGGTGTTCACCGCCGAGAGCAGCAGCAGCCCGAACACCCAGCCGACCACGTCGCCGAACCAGGGGCCGACGAACACCGTGCCCATGTAGCGCAGCATGTCCTCCTTGTGCGCGCGCAGCCCCGCCTCATCCGCCGGCAGGCACATCGCGAGCGCGCTCAGCAGCGCCGTGGCGACGACCACCTCGATCATCACCACCGTCACCGCCCGTCCCGAGGTCAGGCGCACCGAGGGCTTGCCCGGCGTGGCGTCCGGATCGAGTTTCATGACTCCCGTGCTGCTGGCGGCGGCCTCGACGCCCGAGAGGGCCAGGATCATGCCGGTGAAGGCCACCCAGTTGTGGACCAGCCCGCCGCTGGGCATCCGGGGGTGAAAATCCGCCAGATGCGGCGCCCCGGCGCCGATCAAAACCAGCACCACCACAAACACCGGCGCGGCGAGCCAGAGCGCCAGGCTGCCGGTGTGCTTGGGGCCGAAGAAATTCAGGGCGCCAATAAAAAAGATGGCGCTGATGGCCCACTTTTTGGCCTCGGTCTGCGCGAAACCGAGATAGTGAAAGGCGTCCAGGCAGCTCAGCGAGGCAGTCACGATGAAATCCGCCAGCAACAGCAACCCGCCCGCCACCGCCAGGCGGCGCGAGTGCAAGCCGGCGGCGGTGTAAACACCTCCGCCGGTGGCAAAGCAGCGGCAGACCCAGAGGTAATTGACGCCGACGATCCCGGTCACCAGGCACACCGCCAGCAGATGCGGCAGGGCCGCGTAGCCCATGATGAACAGGCCCAGCCCGATGACGTAGGCCTTGCTGGTGCCCCAGTCCCCATACAGCAGGGCCGCGGCGCGCGCCCAGCCGAGGTTCCGCGGACGGCCGATGGTGCTGATTTCCATCGCTTAGAGCAGTTTGATCTGGTCGCGCTCCCTTGCCAGCGAGTCGCCCAACCCCGGCCCCAGTCCCCGGCGCCGCTCGATCAGCCACTTGTCGAGTCCGGGATCGAATTTCACCGGGTAATTACCGTCGTAGCAAGCCATGCAGAACGAGTCCGCGGGCAGGCCGGTGGCCGCCACCATGCCCGCCTGCGAGAGATAATGCAGGGAATCCGCGTTGAGATAACGCCGGATTTCCTCGAGCGAATGGTTCGCCGCCATGAGTTTGGCGCGATCGGGAAAATCAATGCCATACACGCAGGGGTGCATGTGCGGGGGGCAGCTCACCAGCACATGCACCTCGCGGGCGCCGGCTTCCTTGAGATTGTTCACGCGCGTCTTGCAGGTGGTGCCCCGCACGATCGAGTCATCCACCACAATCACCCGGCGGTCCTTTACCAGCTCCTCGATGAGGTTGAGCTTCACCCGAACGTCAAAATCGCGGATGAGCTGGGTCGGCTGGAGAAAACTGCGGCCCACGTAGTGATTGCGGACAAACGCCATCTCGAAAGGGATGCCCGATTCGAGCGAGTAGCCCAGCGCCGCGCAGTTCCCGCTGTCGGGGACGGGGATGACAATGTCCGCCGCGAGGGGAAATTCGCGCGCCAACTGCCGGCCCATGTCCACGCGCACCTTGTACACGTTCCGGTTGTGGATGGTGCTGTCCGGCCGCGCGAAATAGACGTATTCGAAGATGCAGAGCGCCCGGCGTTCGTGCTCGGGAAAGGCCTGGGTGCTGCTCAACCCGTTCCGGTTGATGGCCACAATCTCGCCCGGCAGCACATCCCGCACGAACTTGGCGTGGATCAAATCCAGGGCGCAGGTCTCGCTCGCCAGCACCCAGGCATCATCCACCCGCCCCAGGCACAGCGGACGAAAGCCGTGCGGATCGCGCACGCCGATCAACTCGTCCTCGGTCATGATCACCAGCGAGTAGGCCCCCTCGATCCGCCGGATGGCGTGCAGCAGATTGTTCGCCTCGCCGTTGGCAGACGGCTGGGCCATCAGATGCAAAATGATCTCGCTATCGACGGTGGTCTGGAAAATCGAGCCCCGGTTTTCCAGCTCCTGACGCAAGGCCGCCGCGTTGGTGAGGTTGCCGTTATGGGCGATGGCGATCTGGCCGCGGGCGCAATCGACCGTAAGCGGCTGCGCGTTGCGCGGATGCGAGGAGCCGGTGGTGGAGTAGCGGGTGTGCCCGATGGCGATGCTTCCGGGCAATTCCCGCAGCGCGCCTCCGCGGAAGACCTGCGGCACCAGGCCCATTCCCTTGTGCGAGTAAAATCGCCGGCCATCGGAGGTCACGATCCCGGCGCTCTCCTGGCCCCGGTGCTGCAAGGCGTACAAACCGTAGTACGACAATTCCGCGGCGTTCGGATGACCGTAAACGCCAAAGACACCGCAGTAATGTTTCGGATAATGCTCTTGCATCGCGCGTCCGCCATCCAACCGGGGGAACAACGCTCGCGCAAGCTTTTTGCCGCGAGGTGATTCCGTCCTGGCCAGCGCCGGTCCGCCGCTGGAACCGGCCCCAATCTGCCAGAACGTCTCTTGAAACCCAAGCATTAATCGCGGCAAGGAGGAGCGGGAGGGCGAGCAGCCTTGGCGTTCGAAAGCTCGCTTGCGACCCTGAACCGGGCAGCCATTAGCCGGTGGTTGAGGAGCGGAGCGACAATACTTCCGGTGCATGATCCCGAAAACATTCGTAAGCGGTAAGCGAGATGCAGAGGAGCGGCAGGCTGCGCTCGGGAGCCCTATAACGCATCGCAAGCGTATAGCCGATTGCGATACGAGGCGTGCCTGCCCCGGGCGCACAACCCTCTTTTGTCTCGAGGCGCAACGCGGAAGAGTCGCCTAAAACGCGACATCTCATGACTATATGCGACATTTTGGGCCCTCTCCGCTCCTCCGCGGAAGGCCGCTTTGGGCAAACGCTGGTTTCCAATGCTTGGATTTTGGCGCGCCTTGGCGCATGCTGGGCGCCCAATGCATTTGGTGCGAGACATTTATCGGGAGAAGGCGGCCGCCGGCCGGCCGGTGATCTCCTTCGAATTTTTTCCGCCCAAGACCGGCGAGGGCGAGCGGGGACTGCTCGAAAAGACCATCCCCGCTCTGTTGCGGGCTCGGCCGGACTATTGCTCGGTGACGTATGGCGCGGGCGGCGGCACCCGGGACAAGACGCTGCGGATCGTGGATGCCATCCAGCGCCAGCATGGATTCACGACGGTGGCGCACCTGACCTGCGTCAGTTCAACCCGGGAACAACTGGCGGAGTTGCTGGCGCAAATCCGGGCGCTGGGGGTTCGCAACCTGCTCGCGTTGCGGGGCGACCCGCCAGGCGGCGGGCCTTTCCAGGTCACCCCGGGCGGACTGGAATTCGCCAGCGAACTCGTGGCCTTCATCCGCGGACACGGCGAATTTTCAATCGGCGTCGCCGGCTTCCCCGAAGGCCATGTCGCCTGCGCCGGCGGACGGCTGGAGGACTGGAAACACCTGAAAACCAAGGTTGATTCCGGCGCCGATTTCATTCTCACCCAGCTCTTTTTTGACAATGCAGATTTTTTCGCGTTCCGCGACCACATGCGGCGCGAGCATGATGTGCCGGTGCCCATCGTGCCCGGGATTATCGCCATCCAGAGCGGCGCCCAAATCCGGCGATTCACCGCTTTGTGCGGGGCGCGCATTCCCGCCGCCCTGGGCGCGCGGCTGGATCAATTCGGGGAGGACGATGCGGCGGCGGCGGCGTTTGGCGTGGAATACGCCAGCGAACAATGCCGCGGCCTCCTGGCGGAGGGAGTGCCGGGTTTGCATTTTTACACGCTGAATAAAGCCGCCCCGACCCTCCAGATTTTGCGCAATCTCGGGCTGGGTGATTAAACGAACTCCCCGCGCCAGCCAGCGCCGCACATTGCGGACGCCAAACCGCCCCGGTTCGGGTAGGTTATCCTGGTGAAAGCGGGGTTGGCAGAGAAACTGGCGCAATTGCCCAACGCGCCCGGTGTGTACTTTCACCAGGACGCGCGAGGCGAAATCATTTATGTGGGCAAAGCGGCCAGCTTGCGCAGCCGGGTCCGCCATTACTTTCAGCGTTCCCGGGCGCGCGACGCCAAGACGGAAGCCCTGGCGGCCGAGATTGCCGACACGGATTGGATGGTCGCCGCCAGCGAAGCCGAGGCGGTCTTTCTTGAGGCCGAGATGATTCGCCGCTACCTGCCCCGCTATAATCTGCTGCTGCGGGATGACCGATCCCTGGTGTATGTGCGCATTGATTACGCCAGCGATTACCCCACCGTCAGCCTCACTCACCAGCCCCAGGACGATGCGGCGCGCTACTTCGGCCCCTACCTGAGCGCCTGGAGTGTGCGGCGGGCGCTGACCGTCCTGCGGCGGGTGTTTCCTTTCGCCACGCGCCGGCCCGCCGGAGCGAAGCGCCCGGGCTTGTCGTGCCAACTGGGCCTGGATCCCGGTCTGGAGTTCGGCCGGACCCGGCTCGAGGATTATCGCGCCAACCTCCGGCGGCTGATGGCGTTCATCGGCGGCCGCCGCGCCGGCCTCGAACGCGCGCTCGAACGGGAGATGAGGCGCCGCGCCGGGGCGCGGGATTTTGAAACGGCCGCCCGCCTGCGCAACCAGCTCTTTGCCCTGCGCGAGCTCGGCCGCCGGGTGAGTTTTTCCGAGACCTCATTTCCCGACCTCGCCAAAGATCACGCCTTGCGGGAGCTGATCCCCCTGGCCGGGTTGCAGGAAGTTCCGCGCCGCCTGGAAGCCTGCCGCGCGGGAGCGCCGGGCGCGGCGATCACGTTCGTGGTGTTCATCAATGGCGCTCCGGCGCGGGCGGAATATCGCCGGTTCGGACCGCCACATCGGCGCGCCGCCGGCCTGGGCGCGGCTCTTAAACGCCGCTTTCGCCAGGTCGGAAAGCTGCCCGGCCTCGTTTTCATCGAGGGCGGCCCGGAGGAACTGCGGGCGGCGCTCGCGGCGCGGGATGAGTGCGGGCGGTCCGGGATCCCGTTCCTGGGCCTGAGCGATCCGGAAAATCAGCTCCTCATTCCCCCGCCAGGACCGGACCCGATCGCCCAAGGTGAAACGGTCCGTGCCGCCGTCACCGCCGCGAACGCCGGCGAGTTCATCCAGGCGCGCGCGCCGGTGAATTCAAATCTGGCGAAGCTGCTGCGGCGGATTCGCGAGGAAAGCCGCCGGTTCGCCCGCGCGGAGGAATAGCCCCGCGCCGCTCGAGGATCCCGGTCATCCGGCGGGCGCCGCGCCGGTTCCCCCGGCCGCCTCGGCGCACACCCGCGTCAGGTGCTGGTCAATCGCTTGCGTGATTTCGGCGCTCTCCGCGGCGAGGCCGTGCCCGGCGGCGATGGCGCCCACGCGCCGGTAGCTTAGCCAGGTTCGCCCGGTCTCATCCTCCCAGGCCAGCGCGCGGATCGGCAAGTCCAGGCCGATCATTCGCCGCGCTTGCATCAGCAACGTTCCCCTGGCTGGGTGGCCAAACACCAATACCTGGGTCGGCCGGAGGGCCAGGCCGGCATCGGCAGCGGCTCCCGAATGGTCTATGCGGGCGAAGACTCGCAAGCCTCGGGCGGCGAGCAGCGAAGTGAGCCGGTCGAGGGTCGCCGGGACGTCCTGCGCGCAAGCCAGCGTGATGATTTCCTGAGCGGCGGCGGGAGGAGCGGCATCCATGGGCGAAGCGTCGCGCCAAAGCGCCCTGCGCGCAACTCGGGCCGGCGCCGAAGCGCCCCGCCAAGGAACAGCGCGCGCCTTTGACATCCGGCCGCGGAATTGCCAGCTTATCTCCCGCGGCTGCCGCGGGCAAAGCATGACGAGCTTCAACCCATCCATACTCCCAATGCGGGTCAGACCTCCCGGCGCGCCGGTGGCGGGGATCGCCGGCCCGTGGCGGGGCCGCGAAGCCGGAGCTCCCCCCGGCGCCAAGACCCACTTCCTCCCGGTGGCCGCCAGGTGATCAGCGTCGTTGAATCCCAGCCCGCCGGCTCCGCCTTCGATCTGGTGCAACAGGTCGAAAGCATCTTTTCCCCGGACGGCCTGCTCTCGCGCGCCAAAAATTTCGAATTCCGGCCGCAGCAACAAGCGATGGCGGTGGCCGTGGCTCGGGCGCTGGAGCAGCGCGAGCATCTGGCCGTCGAGGCCGGCACGGGCGTGGGCAAAAGCCTGGCGTATCTGATCCCCGCGATTCTCTTCGCCGCGGCCAGCCGGAAAAAGGCCGTCATTTCGACCCACACCATCAATTTGCAGGAGCAACTCATGGAAAAGGATTTGCCGCTGCTGGCGCAAATCCTGCCGGCGAAGTTTTCCTTCACCATGCTCAAAGGCCGGGCGAATTATCTCTGCACCCGGCGGCTCCACAAGGCCCTGCTCCAGGCGGACAGCCTGTTCACCTCGTCCGAGGCCGCGGAACTCAAGCGCATCCAGGACTGGGCCGCGCAAACCGAGGACGGCAGCCTCTCGGATTTCGAACTCGAGCCCGATCCCCGGGTCTGGGCGCAGGTTTGTTCCGAGCGCGGGCTTTGCTCGCCGAAGATCTGCGGCTACCCCTCGGATTGGGCGAAGGATCATCCGGTCTGCTTCTTCCAGCGCGCCCGCGGCCGCATCCTCAGCGCGGACGTGTTGGTGTTAAATCACACGTTGCTGTTCACGCTGCTGGGCGGCCTGGACGAGGAGACCGAGGGCGGCATTCTCTTCCGCAACGACTTTCTGATTTTGGACGAGGCCCACACGCTCGAGCACGTGGCCTCCAAACACATCGGCCTGAGCGTCTCGAGCGGGCAGCTCCGCTACGCGCTGAACCGGCTGTGGAATCCGCGCACGCAAAAGGGGCTGCTCGCCCTGCTGCGCCAGGGTCCGGCCGTCGAATTGGTTTCCGGCGTGCTCGACGAATCCGAGGTCTTTTTCAACCAGGTCGAGAACGCCTGCGAGGAGATCGCCCAGGCCGCCGGGCCGCGCTTCGGAGCTGGCGAGGCCGCCCGGCGCCGGGCGTGGACGGAGTTGCGCATCCGCCGCCCCGAGCTGGTGGCGGACAGCCTGACCCTGCCGATCCAGCGCCTGCGGGAAAACGTCAGCGAGCTGGTCAAGGGCAGCGAAGACAAGGATACCGGTTTGGAATTGATGGAATGCAACCGCCGGCTCGGCGAATTGCGCGAGGCGCTGGCGGCCTTTCTCGGCCAAACCGCCGACGGCCATGTGTACTGGGTCGAACGCTCCGGCAAAGCGCAGCGCGCCCTCTCGCTGCACGCCGCGCCGGTGGATGTGGCCGCTTATTTGCGCCAGCGCCTCTTCGACAGCGACACTTCGGTCATCCTCACCAGCGCCACCCTGTCCATCAGCGGACGCCCCCCACCCCCCGCCGGCGAGGCCCCCCGGCTCCGGCGGCGGCCCGAGCTCGAGGGGCTGCGCTACTTCACCCAGCGGGTGGGCGCGGAAACCGCGCGCCAGCTTCAGGCCGGCACCCCGTTCGATTACGAGCGGCAGATGAAGCTTTGCGCCGTGCGCGCCATGCCGGATCCGAAGCATCCCGACTATCGCGAGGCCCTGGTCCATTGGATCGAACACTTCGTGCGGCGGACCCAGGGCAAGGCCTTCGTGCTCTTCACCAACTTCAAGCTGATGCTCGAGCTCGGCGAGCGCATGCGGCCGTTCTTTGCTCAGCTCGGAATCACCTGTTTCGTGCAGGGCACCGGCACTCCCCGCTCGTTGATGCTCGAAAAATTCAAGGCCGACGTGGATTCCGTGCTCTTCGGCACCGACAGCTTCTGGCAGGGAGTGGATGTGCCGGGCGAGGCGCTCTCGAACGTGATCATTACCCGCCTGCCCTTCGCCGTGCCCGATCATCCCCTCATCGAGGCGCGCATCGAAGCCATCGAGGCCCGCGGCGGGGATTCCTTCCGCGAATACTCGCTGCCCGAGGCCATTCTCAAATTCCGCCAGGGCGTCGGGCGGCTGATCCGCACGAAAACCGATCGCGGCATTGTGGTGGTGCTGGACAACCGGCTGCTGGCGAAACCCTACGGCCAGGGTTTTCTCCAGGCTTTGCCGCCCTGCCCGCTCGAGGTGGTATAGAACGGTTCGCGCGTCAGCGCGCGGGCGCCCAGCCCTTGCCGGGAATGAATTCCCGGCTGCCGGAAGGGCGGCTCTTGCAGGCCGTCGCCGCGAGCATCAGAGCCGCCAGCGCCAGAATCAGACTAACCTTTGACATGCCGGAAAAATAATCCAGATTGGCCCCGGGGCAAGCGTTGCGGCGGCCCGGGCACCATGAGCAACAGCCAGAAGTACCTCAAAGGAAAGCTCCTGCTGGACAGCGGGCAACTGCGCGGATCCTTTTTCCAACGGACTGTGGTGCTCATCTGCCAGCACGACGCCGAGGGGGCCTTCGGTTTGGTGCTCAACCGCGAGACCGGCAGCAACACCGGCGACGTGATCACCGAGCCGCTGCCCGAGTCCCTGCAAACCTGCCCGCTCTTTCTCGGCGGCCCGGTCCAGCCCGCCGCCCTGAGTTTTCTTCACAGCGACGCCTTCATTCCCGAGGCCAACGTCCTGCCCAACCTGAGCGTGGGGCATTCGCTGGAAAACCTCGTCGAGCTGGGCGAATCGTTCTCCCCCACCCGCCGGCTCAAACTCTTCGCCGGCTACGCCGGCTGGAGCCCCGGCCAGCTCGAGGAGGAGATGGAACGCGAAGCCTGGCTGACCCACCCCGCCTCGCTCGAACTGGTGTTTGATGAGGATCCGCGCGCCCTTTGGGCCCGGGTGCTTCGCGCCATGGGCTGGCAATACCGCATCCTCGCCCAATCCCCCGAAGACCTGTCGCTGAATTAAGGGCCGCGGCTCCCGCCGGAGACGGAAACTCTCCGGCATTCCCGCGACTGTGGGCGGCGGTGAGCGCGCCTCCGGCCGCTTGAAACCGCGGCGGGCATGAATTAGGCTACGGCAACTCAGTCAACTAAACTGTCGAAAATATGCGCAAGTATCTCACGGAATTCATCGGCTCCTTCTTTCTGGTGCTCACCGTCGGCTGCACAATCATCCCCGGCTCCAACAGCGTCATTCCGGCCCTGGCCATCGGCGTCGCGCTCATGGTGATGGTGTACGCCGGCGGCCATCTCTCCGGCGCGCATTACAACCCGGCAGTGACGCTGGCTGTTTTCACCCGCGGCCGCTGCCCGGGCGCGGACGTGGCTCCCTACTGGATCGCCCAGGTGGGCGGAGGCGTCCTGGCGGCCGCAGCGGCCATGTTTCTCGTCGGCAAAAACGCCACCGCGCAGGCGATCACCAACGTTCCGGCGGCGCTGCTCGCCGAATTCCTGTTCACCTTCGCGCTGGCCTTTGTGGTGCTGAATACAGCCACGGCCAAACGCACGGCCAACAACTCCTATTACGGCCTGGCCATCGGCCTGACTGTGACGGCCGGGGCGTATTCGGTTGGGGCCGTTTCCGGCGGCGCGTTTAATCCCGCTGTGGCCATCGGCGCGGCGACGATGAATCTGCTCAGCTTCAAAGTGATCTGGATTCATCTCCTCGCCGACCTGGCCGGCGGGTTGTGCGCAGGCCTGGCGTTTAATTACTTAAACCCGGACGACCGGGGAACGGACAAGGGGACCGCAACCTGAAGGTTGCGCCCACGTCCCGAGTGTCCGATCGCAAATCCCCATGTAGCCGCAGCCTTCAGGCTGCGTTCGGGCGTCCGGGTCAGGCACCCTTGCCCGGCGCGGACGCCCGTCATTCAATGCCGATCTTCTTGAGGAAGGGTTGGAGGGAACGTTTTCGGCCGAGGAATTTCTCGATCGAGACGTTCACGTCGCGCGAGTCGCCCACCGCGTAAATCTCTTCGCGCAAGCGCCGTCCGGCACTGGGGTCGAAATAGCCCTTGGGCGTCTTTTCAAACACCGTGGCCAGGTCGGCGGCGATCGCCTCCGCCCAGGCGTAGCCGTAGTAGCCGGCATCGTAGCCCATCAGATGCCCGAAATAGGCGGCGAAGGCGGTATCCGGAATGCGCGGGAGGAACACCTCGTCCATGGCTTCGTTGGAAAGCGGCCAGGCTTGCGCCCGGTTCGCGTCGTGAATGCGGGTGTGCAGCATCAGATCCATCAGCCCGAAAGACAACTGCCGGCGGTAGCGCGCGCCCTCGGTCGCCAGCCGCGCCGCCTTAAGCTGGCGGAGGATTTCCGCCGGGATTTTTTTGGCCGGATCGCGGTAATCAGCGGCGAAACTGTCCAGCACGGTCTGGTCCCACACCCAGTTTTCCAGCATTTGCGAGGGGGCCTCGACGAAGTCGCGCGGGACACTGGCGCCGGAGAAGCGGCCATATTGGGCGCGGGTCAGCAGGGTGTGCATGGCGTGGCCAAATTCGTGGAAGAGGGTCTCGACATCGGCATGCGAGAGCAGCGAGGGCCGGTCTTTGACGGGCGTTGGAAAATTGCAGACCAACGCGCAGACCGGCCGTTGGTATTGGCCGTTTTCCAGCCGTTTGCCCTCGATAATGCCGAATTGCGCGAAGTGGTTGTACTTGCCCTCGCGCGGAAACATATCGAGGTAAAACAACCCGAGCGGCTCGCCGGTTTGGTCGTCGGACACCCCCCAGAGCTGCAAATCCCCCGTCCATTTGCAGGGCGGCTCGAAACGCTCGAATTTCAATCCGAAAATGCCCTGGTAAATGCGGAACATGCCGTCCAACACCCGTTCGTAGGGGAAATAAACGCGCAACTGTTCGGCGTCGATGGCGTATTTTTGTTTTTGCAACTGATTGGCGTAGTAGCGCCAGTCCCAGATCTGGATGGTCGCGGCGGCCTGCCCGGTTTCAGCGGCCTTGAGTTTTTGAAATTCGGCCAGTTCAGCCTCGAATTTCGGCTGCAAACCGGTCTTGAGCTCGCGCAGGAAATCAATCGCCGTCCGGGCGTTCTTCACCATTTTGATTTCCGTCTGGTAATCGGCCCACGAGGCGTAACCCAGCTCGCGCGCGATGTTGTCCCGCAACGGCAGGATCCGCTCGAGGAGGGGAAGGTTCTCGGTGCGCGCCAGGTTGTTGCGCTCGGTCATAAGCTGTTTGCGCACGGCCTCGTCGCGGGCGTTTTCCATGACGGTGACGTAATGCCAGGTGACGTTCGCCAGCACCGCGTATTCGTCGCCCTGGCGTGTCTGCTCGAGGAAACTCTCCGGCACGCCCTCCAACTGGGTGCGGGTGAAGCGCAGTTCCTTTTTCGCCCTGGTGACGTTGGATTCAAAATCCGTGGTCAACCGCGAGAGTTCTTTGCGCATCTGCTCGACCTGATCCCGCCGGGCTTTGGACAGATCGAGGCCCGCGCGGCGGTAGTCGCGCAGGGTTTCGACGAATAGCTTCTCGTCTTCGCCCTGGAGGCTGGGGTGGGTGGCGGCGCAGGCCTGGAGGACGCGGTAAACATCCTCGCGATAGTCCAGGCCGACACTCCACTCCTGCAATTCTTTGATCGCCGCCGTGGCGGCGTCGCGCAACGGGGCCTGCTCGCTGGTTTCCTTGAGCAGCGAGAGCCGGTTGGCGGCCAGGCCCATCCGCCAGCTCGCGTCGTCCAGCGCGCGGAACGTGTTGTCAAAGGTGACCCGCGCGGCCGGCGTGGCGCCAATTCGGTCCAGGGCGGCATTACCCTCCCGGATGGTGGTTTTCACGGTGGCCGCCACCTCGGCGGGGGTGGTTTCAAATGTCGGCAAGGTGATGATCGCGCGGAATCTTTCGGCGCGCTTCTGAAAAGCCTGCAATTGGGGATCCATGGCGGGATTAGCCAGCGCGCCTGCGCACAGCACCGCCGCGCACAGCGAGAAGGCTCCTAAACGAAAAATCATGAGCCTATAAGGTATTCCGCCACTACGACCCCGCAAGCGGTTTCAGGCGGCGCGAGAATGGATCGGACGCCCCGCGGGATGCTGAACTTCACTGCGGGTAAAACCACGGAGGCCGCCTCGGAAACAGGGTGCGGACGCGGCCTGCCGGCGGCGTTTCCGACCTCAAGAATACGAGTGCCAGTTGGCGGCGGAGGGCGAGCCGTAGGAATGCCGGAGGCGCCGGAGGTTGCCCGCCGAGCCGTCCAGTTGCCGGCGGGCATGACCGAGAGACTGCAATTGTTCGCCCAGCCAACGCTGATTCGCCATCTCGGCGCGGATGAGATCCTCGAGGAACCGCGCGGTGCCCGGATCGTTGATGGTGTCGGGGAGATCGCGCAGCCGGATTTGGAGCTGGGCCTTGGCTTGCTGGCAGGCGCCCACGCGCGCCCAATCCTCCGCGCGCAACGCGGTGGTTTCCTGGTCTGTCAGCGAGCGCCATTCGCGTAAAACCACCGCGGTATCGGAGGTGTTCATGGCGGGATCTCAGGCGAGCGCCAGGCTCGGCAAGCGCGCGGCGCCGGACGGGTTCTGGCCTTGCAGCATGCCGGCCCAGGCGTCGCGCAGGACGGTCAGGCGGGCGATGCTTTCATGAATGCCGGCGGCTTCCTTGGCGATGTTGCTCTGGGTGAGCCGCCAATCCACATGAAGATAAATCCGGCGCAGGTGCAGAGCGATGTCGCCCCCCTGGTCCAGATCCAGCGAGGCGTTCAGCTCGGTCAGGATCTGTTGAGCGCGGAGGATGTTGTTGTTGATGGTTTCATTGGCCTCGGCCGGATCCTCTTTGTCAAAGCCGCTGAGCGCGCGATCCATGAATTTGACCGCGCCCTCATACAGCATCAAGACCAGTTGACCCGGCGAGGCGGTTTGAGTGGCGATTTGGCGATACGAATGCCAGGGCTGAGTTCGTGACATGGCAGGTTAAAACAGAGCTACCGGGCCTGATCGAACTCGATGGCGAGCAACCGGGCCAGCTTTTGCATGGTTTCCTGCGGGGGATACTCCGGCGAGGAGACCAGGATTCGGGCGCGCTCGACTGCTTCGGAGCGGACGTCCGGCGCGGCGGCCAGCGCGGCCTCGAGGCGGCGCGAGCCGGGGAAGCTGGACGCGGCCTCCGCGTCGGAAGCGGCCGCCGCGCGAACGACCCGGGTGCCGATGGCCCCGGCTCTGGTGGCGGCGAGCTGGTGGTTCAAATTGATTTCCATAATGACCTTTCTGTCTGTGGCAGGTCAGGCGCTTCTTTGCCCATGAGGTACATCGGCCAATCAGGCAAAAACTTTAGCTGAAAACCGGAGCTTCCCGCCCCTCGCCCTCACGGATCTTTTGGCTCGGCCAGGCAGGCCAGGAGGGTTTGCGCGGAGTAGCGGCTGAAGATGACGGGGGAGAGCAGGATCAGGCGGGAATCCGCCAGCGACCCGCTGACGGGGGAATGCTCGCGTTGATAACGGCGCGCGCCGTTGACGACCGACGGCTGGCCGGCGTCGAAGACCTCGTCAGCCATCCAAAGGGTGTCGCCGGTGGCGGTGGCCGCCAGGCGCAGCTTCCAGCCGACGGCCAGCGGCGGATAGGGATCGTAGCGGGTCACTTCCCAGAACATCACGCCATCGCAGCCAAGCCGTTCCCGCAGATTCGCGAGCAGGGTTTTCGGCAGCGATTCGTTGGCCGCGAGAATTCTTTGGCCGGCCAGACTCTCGAGCTCCTCCGGACAAAGCCGCACGAGTTCGAACTGCGCGGTCTTGGCCAGTTCGCTTTCCAGGATGGTCCGCAACCGCTCGCGCGTCTCGAGGGGCGCGCATCCGGCCAGCGGCGCCACGGCCACGCGCCGCAGCCGCGTGAATTTCTGCCAGCCCCGCCCGTAAATATTGGACGGCTCGTAATCGGGACCAACAATAACCATGTCCGACACCGGCCGGGTGGCGCAGCCGCCGGCCAACAGGAGGGCCGCCAATCCCAGACGGGAAAGCCGGCTGACGCGGAGCAATGAATTCATCAGTTCTTCGAGTTGGAAGTCGAGCCGAAGCGCTGTTGGAGAAACGCAAGCTGCTGATTCACCTTGGCCTGGGCCTCTTCCATCCCCAAAAAGCTGGTGATCATTTGCTGTCGGCGATCGGCGATCAACCGCTCGAGGTCGCTGATCTGAGTATCGATAGCGCCGGATTGCCGCGTCAGATCCGTCTGTTTGCGCACCAGCGTGCCTTCGGCGCCAATGGTCTTCTCCAAATAATCGCTGAGTTGCACCGCCACCCCGTTCGCCGGGTCGGCGAAGAGGGCCTGAACCGCGGCCAAATTCGAGGTCAGGGCCGAGTTCAGCTTGTCTTCGTCTTCGAGCGAGAGGTTATGGTTACTGCCGTTGGTGGCAAAGCCGAGCTGAGACAAGCCGCGCAACGACTCGGCGAGACCGCCGCGCGGGTTGAAAGCCAGGCTCCGCAGCCGCGCGGCAATCTCATCCGCGCTGCTATCCTGGGCCAGAACCCCCGCGGTGACCTTGCCCGTGGCGTCGGTGGTGCTCGCGGTCTGGGTTTCAATCAATCCCTGAACCTTGTTGTACTGATCCAGAAAGTCCTGAATCGCCTTTTTCAGCGCGGCGGTGTCGCTATGAACACTGATGACAGATTGGCCTTTGTCCAGCACGGTAATCGAGAGCCCGGTTATGCCCGAGCTGGATTCGGTGATGGTGTTGCTGTGGCTCGAAAGGGTTTCGCCGCCGTTGACGCTGTAGAGCAAATCGTTGCCGCGCGTCAGCGTTCCCGCCGCGAGGCCGCTCGCCGCGAGGAAATTCCCGGAAACGTCCGCCAGCGCGATCCCCAGATCGCCGGTGACTTTGCTGGTGAGCAACACGCGGTCGTTGCGCGCGTCGTAGGTCGCGGTCACTCCGGCGGCGGAGTTGTTGATCCGCTCGAGGACCCTCGCCAGGCTGTCGCTGGAGGCGTTGAAGGTGATCGAGACACCGTTGATTTTGAATTCGCCCGCGCCGGCGCCGCCGTCGGAGACCGGGCTGGCGAAGTTGGCCGCCGTCAGCGCCGCGCCGGCGCGAATGCCGCCCAGGGCGCCGGCGCTGGTGACGGCGCCGGAGCCGTTGTTGGACAGCCGGGCGGCCTGGAGGAAATTCGAAGTGTCGGTGCCGCTGCCCAGCACGATTTCGCCCGCGCTGGAAAGCGTGATTTTGTCCGTCTGCGCGTCGTAGGCGGCGGACACGGTGTTCTGGGTGGCGGCGGCAATTTTATCAAACACCTGCTGGAGCGAGTCCTCGCCGGAAACCTGGACTTGTTTGCCGTTGATGGTGAAGACGCCGTTGGTGATGGCGGTGGCGAAGCCGGCCTGGTTGAGCACCACTCCCGAGACATCATCCGAGGCGCTGAGGCTCAGGCCGATGTTGGCCGCGCCGGTCTGGACGGAGCCCGAGGCGAGCTGGGTCACCGTCAGCGCGTATTGGCCAAGCGGCGCGCCGCCGGCGCTGGTCGCGGTGGCGACGCCGGGATTCGAGCTTTGCGTCGAGCGGCTCCCAAAAAAGTCGAAACTCTTGAGCGTGTTCAGTCGGTTGGCCAGCAGGCTCAACTCTGTCTTCAGGCTGCCAAAAGCGTTGTTGCGCTGCTGGATGCTGTTTTGCTCGGCCAGCATGCGCTTTTCGGGCGTCCGCTCGACTTCGACCAATTGATCGACCAGCGAGCGCCAGTCAAAGCCGGAGGCCAAACCTGAAACACCAAGGTCCATAATTATCCAAGGGCATATCGGCGGAAATCAGCCGGGACTTGAGCGCGGCTTCAGGCAGGACGCCTGGCCCAGGCGTCCGGGTGAGGCCGCCGCAGACGCAAAAGGAAGGTCGTTTCAGCGAAACGTCCCCGCCACGAGTCGCAGCCTTCAGGCTGCGTCGGCGGCCGGGCCAGCCGGGGAGCGCAGCCTGAAGGCTGCGGCTTCATCCCGAGCGTCCGATCAAGAATCCCCATGTAGTCGCAGCCTTCAGGCTGCGTCGGCGGCCGGGCCAGCCGGGGAGCGCAGCCTGAAGGCTGCGGCTACATCCCGAGCGTCCGATCGGGAATCCTCATGTAGTCGCAGCCTTCAGGCTGCGTCGGTGTCCGGGCGAGCCGGGGAGCGCAGCCTAAAGGCTGCGGCTACATCCCGAGCGTCTGATCGGGAATCCCCATGTAGTCGCAGCCTTCAGGCTGCGTCGGCGGCCGGGCCAGCCGGGGAGCGCAGCCTGAAGGCTGCGGC
>JBDHQH010000186.1:0-5095 GCA_039806935.1 Verrucomicrobiota bacterium | reverse complement strand
CACCGGAAATATATGTCAAATTTTGATGCTTGATTGAGCGCATTAGTTGTGGCAGAATCTTTTCGTGCTCAACACGGGAAACTCCATGCCCGCAGCCATTGTTGTACCCAGCGAACCGCCGGAGTTCGCTGCCCACCGGATACCCACCCTTAGCCTCCCCATCGAGATGAACTTTCCCCGCTTCGGCGCTCATCATTCTCCCGCCCGGTTGGCCGCCTGCCGCGGCTTCACGTTGATCGAACTATTGGTGGTGATCGCGATCATTGCCATTCTGGCGTCGATGCTGCTGCCGGCGCTGGCGCGGGCCAAGGAGAAGGCCAAACGCATCAATTGCCTGAGCAACCTCAAGCAACTGGGATTGGGAAACTTCATGTACGCCCAGGATAATCAGGGTAATCTGGCGGGAGCCACCACGAGCTATTACGACGACAATCTCAATTGGATGTACCGCGAGTATGCGAAGAACACGAAATTGTTCCTCTGCCCGAGCACGCGCAACTCGGTCCGCACCAACACCACCACGGGCGGGGATCTGGTGGATCTGATGAATTTCGCGCTCAACAAGGATGCCTTCGGTTACAGCTACGAGAACTTCGGCTGGTGGCGCAACCAAAGTGGCGGAAGCCCCGAGCAGCGCGACGGCACCAGCGGAGTCCAGTTGCGCAAAACCGAGTCCCGCGTCTCGACCCGCTCTCACGAAAAATCCGTGGATGGGTTAAATTTGCGCGGCGTGATTCCCGGCCCGAGCCAGACCTGGCTGACGTTGGATGGCGACAACCTCTTCGCTTCCGATCCGGTGACCCGCCCAAACAACTATCCGGATGCCAGCGACAACCACGGCGCCGACGGGGCCAACGCGAACTTCTGCGATGGCCACGCCCAATGGGTGAAAGAAAAGGCCAACCAGTATCTCATCTTTCGCGAGATGTCCCAGGACGAAGGCCGCGGCACCAAGCATGTGCCCTAACGACATCCAACGGTTTTCACCGCAACCCCACAAACCCAAAAACCAAAGACAACATGAGAAAAAGGATCCCACAGATCATCCTCCTCGGCGCCGCCCTGACGCTCGCCAGCGCTCCGGCGATGGCGGTTCCCTACGCCTCCGGAATCATCCGCGACGGCAATACCGTCTCGTATTTGCTGAATCAGACCGCGACCAAGGTCGAGCTTATCCTCGATGGCGGCAGTCCGGTGAGCCAGCCCACCACCCCCGGCCGGCACAGCTTCGACCTGACCGGGCACACCACTTTTGAAATCAAGGTGACGGGCAACGACGCTCCCGGCTGGACCCAATACGTTCCCGACCAGGCGGCGACGAGTTTCTACATCCCGCTGGGCGTTTCGATCAATAAGAATCCCTCGAGCACCAACTTCGGCAAGGTGTACATCTCCGAAGCCGGGGGAGGCATGCCCGAGGCGGGGTTGCGCTCCACTCAGGACGGCATCTATATGTTGAACCCCGATGGTTCGGAGGCTGGTTTCTCGAATGGCGGCCAGATTTGGTCTGGCAACTCCAGCCCCTACCGCACGACCATTGGGCCGGACGGTCACCTTTATGTCGCGGATCTCTCGAATGACCTCGCTTATGAGTTCAACGATGACATGAGCGTGGCGACGCTGCTGATCGACGACTCCAACCGCACCGCCGATCAATGGGTCGGCGGCATTTGGGTGGAGGGCACCAAGGCGGAGGGCAACCGCAAAATCTACCTGCTCAACCGGAATTATGATGATCTCGCGCGCAAGGGCTTGATCATGTACGATCTGGGCGCCAATGACACGGCCACCGCGTTCGACACCGGCACGCAGATCATTGGCCCATCCTACTTTGTTTATTATCCCTATGACGTGACTCGCGACGGCAACGGCGACTGGTATCTGACTCAATACCGCGCCACCGCCGGCCAGGCGCCGGCGGTGAGCAAGTTCGACGGCTCGCTTCCGGCACCCATCAACTCCGCGGTTTGGGAGGTGCCCAGCTCCTATTTTTACTCGGATGGCCTGGATCTCGATCCGACCACCGGCGCGGTCGCGGTCGGCCGTTACGACAACGGGGTGGTCAATTTCTTCGACCCGGCCACAGGCGCCTGGCTGAACAGCTTCGACGCGGGCAACCGCTGCCGCGAGCTTGCGTTTGACGCCGCGGGGAACATCGTGACGGTGGACAACGGGGCGGAATGGGCGCGATTCTGGTCGCCCGGAGGCTATACGGTGGCCAGCACCCGCTTTAACGGATCGCAGACCGCCTTCGAGTTGTCCCGGCCGGCGGCGCAGGTGAGCGTCACCGCCGCCTCGACGACGGTCTCGGAAGCCGGCCCGGCCGTCCAGTTCACGATCGCCCGGGCAGTCGCCACCGGCTCGCCGCTGACGGTCTATTACACCATGAGCGGCACGGCCACCAACGGCGTGGATTACACCGCTCTCTCCGGCGAGGCCGTCATTCCCGCCAATGCGATATCCGTGGACATCCCCTTCAATCCCATTGACGACGCCATCTCTGAGCTGACCGAGACCGCGATTTTGACGCTGGCGGCCAACTCGAATTATTCGGCGGTTCTGCCGACCAGCGCCACCATCTCCATTTTGGATAACGATGCGCCCGAGATCGCCTTCACCGTGGCGGCGCCCAAGCGGTTGCTCGAGAGCTACGCGCCGTCCAAAGTCACCCACGAGGTTGTCCGGCGCGGGTTGTTGGACAACGCGCTGACGGTGAACATCTCCTACAGCGGCAGCGCCGTCCTGGGCGCCCACTTCAATGGCCCGGCCAGCGTCAGTCTGGGCGCGGGAGTGGCCGCCGCCGACCTGGTTTTGACCCCCGTCAACAACCAGGCGGCCGAAGGCGATAAAATTGTGACGGCCAACATCGCCGCCGGAACCGGGTATGGCATCGGCGCTCCCAGCGCGGTCTCGGCGACCGTCGTGGACGATGACCCGCCGCCCGGCACGGTGTTGTTCAGCGATGATTTTGATACTGACAGCTCGGCGCTCTGGCAAGTGAACCTGGCCGATCCTTACGATAGCTTCGTGGACTTTGCCTGGGACTACAGCGTGGCGGGGATCCCGGTGGCGCCCGGCACTACGGACGGGAGCACCAAGGGCCTGCGGATGCGCACGGGCAACACCTATCTGCAAATCGACGCCTTGAGCCTCTCGCCGCTGGGCAAGACCTTCACCGGCGATTACCGCCTCAAATTCGACATGTGGATCAATTACAACGGTCCGCTGCCGGATGGCGGGCCGGGCTCGACCCAAAACCTGGACGCGGGCGTGGGTACCGCGGGCGACCTGGTCGTCTGGCAGAACAATCCAGCGGCGGATGGCGTCTGGTTCAGCGTGAACGGCGACGGCGGCGATGGCAACACGGGCGGCGACTACAACGCGCTGATCGGGCCGAACATTCAAAATGACGACAGCGGCTTTTACGCCGCCGGAATCGGCGCGCCCAACAGCGGGTTGCGCGACAACGGCCACCCCTATTACTCGCTCTGGGGCGGCCAGACGGCGCCCGCCGCCCAACTGGGGATGTATCCCGGCCAGTCCGGCGTGGCCAACCGCGGCAACGCGGGCATGGCCTGGCATACGGTGGTCATCACCAAGCTGGGCAATGTGGTGACCTGGGCCATGGATGGGATTCCACTGGCCACGGTCACCAACACCGGGCCGTTCGGCGACAACCTCTTCATCGGCTACCAGGACTTGTTCGCCAGCGGCTCGCTATCGGATCAACCCGAAATGTCTTTCGGCCTGGTGGACAACCTGCGGGTGCAGACCCTGGTGGCGCCCGTGACGCCAAACATTACTGGCATACAGTTGATCAACAGCGGCGCCCAGGTGAAAATCTCCTTCACCGCCAGCGCTGGGGATATTCCTTCGGCCTTTGGCCTGGTCAACTCGGCCACCGTGTCGGGCTACTATGAGCCGGCGGCGGCAACCATTACCAGCCCGGAGCCGGGCCAGTTCGAGGCTGTCACTGCGGTCAGCGGCCCGACCCGATTCTACCGGGTTCTCCGACATTGAAGCGCCCTCGCCAGGGCGGCGCCCGGCTGGCCGGGGGCCGCCCGGCGTAGTCGGGGCCGGCAAATCTCTCGCCCCGCTGGGATGGCAGTCATTAGCTAGGGGTTGCGCGCCCGCCCTGCTGTCGGCGCGGATGGGTTTGCGGAAGTAGAACGTCCCGGCGTCCGGCGATGAACATCACCAGCGAGAGGAGCGCAAACGCCCCCGGCGCCAGCCGTTCCTCGACAGTCATAGCCGTGCCGCCGAAGAAGGCCAGTACGTTGGTCAGCGCGTAACCCGCCCAGATGCGGGCGACGGCGCGCTGAGGCTGCCGCCACAATTCCAACAAGCCAGGAATGCCCGCCAGGCAGACCGCCGTGGTGGTCATGATAATGGCCAGCCGCGCGCTGCCCAGCGCCCAGCCCGCGAGGCAGCCGGCGACGAGCGCCAGGACCACCGTATCCAGCCGGCCCCAGGTGAGGCGCGTCCTGGCCAGCAGCAACGCCGTAAGCAGCCAGCCGCCAATGGCATAACCCAGCGGCAGCAGAAAATTTCCGCGCTCGAAGATGGTGCTGACCGCCAGGATGGAATCCAGCATGGCCCACAGCATCCAGGTAGTGAAACTCTGGCCGCCGCCTTTCGTCCGGACAATTTCGACCGCCATCGGGGCGAACAGCAGCAGTGCTCCGGCCGCCCCGGCAATCCTCAACATTTCACGTAAATCCATGATGCGTCCGGCAGGTTATGGTTTTCCGGCGTCTCCGTCTGCGCTTTTTTTGTCGCACCGCAAGGGTCAAGGCTCTCCGGCGGTTCGCTGAGGAAGGCGTAACCCAGCCGGGTCTGGTCCAGCGCGCGCTGGTTTGGCCATCTTGGCGATCGGCTATTTCTTCGTTCCCTTCGTTTCCTTCTGTGAAAACTTTCGCTTCACCCGCGGCAACGGCCTTTCCCTGGCGTCCCGGCTAGACGGGGAGGGCAGCCTGAAGGCTGCGGCTACATTCGGAGTGTCTGATCGGGAATCCCCCTGTAGTCGCAGCCTTCAGGCTGCGTCGGCGTCCGGGCCAGGCGGGGAGGGCAGCCTAAAGGCTGCGGCTACATCCGG
>JBDHQH010000185.1:0-5107 GCA_039806935.1 Verrucomicrobiota bacterium | reverse complement strand
GCCTCCCGGGTTCCTCCGCGCCGGAGCCGCGCTGGCAGCGGCATGGTCCCAAATTGACTTGGGAAGCCGGTTTGTTAGCGTGGCTGGAGATGGGACAAAAAACATCCAAGATCCAGGGACTCATCGGATTCGTCCAGGCGCTGGCGCAGGGCCGGGCCCACTCGCCCGGACCGGGTTCGAACTGGTTTAAGTTCCTGCATTTTTGGGTGCTGGTCTGGCGAAGCTTTACGCGCAATCGCTGCCCCGTCCATGCCTCGGCTCTCGCCTACGCCACCCTGCTTTCACTCGTCCCCTTGCTGGCGGTGGCGGTCAGCATCACCAGTACATTCCTGAAAACGGAGGGCGAAGACCGGATTGATCAATTCATCGAGCGGTTTGTCTCGTCCGTAACCCCGCCCGACCGTGGCGCTCGGTCGGAGGCGGCTCCGCGCACGGAGGAAACTCACCCGGTCGAAGTCCCGGGGGATCAGCAAATCGTCACGGACCAGGGGCGGGCGGCGCTCTCGGAATTCACGCAAGATCCCCGCGTGGTTCAGGCGCGGAGGCAAATCTCCGGCAAGATTCACGAGTTCATTAAGAACACCCGAAGCGGCGCGCTGGGGCTCACGGGCAGCGCCCTGCTGATTTTTCTGGCGATGTCGCTGCTGAACCGGGTGGAGACTACCTTCAATGACATTTGGGGTGTGGCGCACGGGCGCAGTTGGTTCACGCGCATCATGCTCTACTGGGGAGTGATCAGCCTGGCTCCGCTGTTGTTGGTGTTGGCGATCGGCCTGGCCACAGGGCCCCATTTGGAATCCACCAAGCAGCTTATTTCGCGGCTGCCCCTCGTGGGCGGCATCAGCTTTGCCGCGGGCTTGTATCTGCTGCCCATCCTGCTGGTGTGTCTGGCGTTCGCGGCTTTTTACAAGCTAGTGCCCAACACCAAGGTCAACTGGAGTTCCGCGTTGATCGGCGGCTTGGCGGGAGGTTTGTTGTTCCACCTGAACAGCCTGCTCAACGTGCTCTACGTGTCACGGGTGGTGAACAACAGCAAGATGTACGGCGGCATGGGCCTGGTGCCGGTGTTTATGGCCGGCTTGTATCTGGCCTGGTTGATTTTGCTGCTGGGCGCCCAGGTGGCCTACGCGCACCAAAACCGCGCGAGCTACCTCGATGAGCGGGAGAGTGAAAGCATCAATCAACGCGGGCGCGAGTTTGTGGCCCTGCGGCTGGTGACCGTGGTGGGCCAGCGTTACGCGGAAGGGGCGGCCCCGCCTACGATCTCGGAATTGGCGCGAATGCTGGCGGTGCCCACGCGCTTGATTCAACAAATCATGCGGACGCTTGGCTCCGCCCGGCTGGTGACGGAGGCGGCGGGGTCGGAACCCGCCTATTTGCCCGCGCGCCCGCTCGAGGCGATCACTTGCCACGATTTGCTCATGGCGATGCGCACGACCCAGGGCCACGAGCTCGCGACGCGGGACGAACCAGCCCGCCGGGAGGTGTTGGGCGAGTACGCCCGCATCCAGGAGGCCGAACGGACCGCCGCGGCCTCGGTCAGTTTGCGGGCGCTGGTCCAGAGGGCTTCCCGGCCAAAGTTGAGCGCACCTGCGAACCAGGCGGAGGTGACGGCGGACGATTGGACAGGCGCTTGACTTTGCCGAATTTCCATCCCAACCTCGCTTTACTCACATGATCATTGGCGTACCCAAAGAAATTAAAGTTCAGGAATACCGGGTAGCGTTGGCGCCCTCGACCGTGGTGCAACTGGTCAAACGCGGCCATCGGGTTTTGCTGGAGCGAGATGCCGGCGTCGGGTCCGGTTTTTCCGACTCGGAGTACGAGCGCGCGGGCGCCGTCCTGGCGCCCGACGCGACACGCGTGTTTCAGGAGGCGGAGTTGATCGTAAAGGTGAAGGAACCACAGCCCGAAGAGTATTCGCGGTTGCGGGCCGGTCAGGTGCTGTTCACCTATCTGCACCTCGCGGCGAACCGCCCGCTCACGGAGGCGCTAATGCGGAGCGGGGCGATCTGCATCGCTTACGAAACCATCGAGGTGAGCCGGCGCTTGCCGTTGCTGGAGCCGATGAGTGAGATCGCCGGGCGCATGTCCGTTTTGGTCGGCGCCTACTGCCTGGCGAAGCATCGGGGCGGCAGCGGCGTGCTGCTCGGCGGGGTGCCTGGCGTGCTGCCGGGCAAGGTCGCCGTGCTCGGGGGCGGCACGGCGGGCATCAATGCGGCCCGCATGGCCCTGGGCATGGGAGCTGAAGTGACCGTGCTCGAGGTGGATTCCGAGCGGATGCGCTTCCTTGATCTCTCCTTGCACGGGTTGCGCACGCTCTATTCCAATGAGACGCATCTGCTGGAATTGCTGCCGGAAGTGGACTTGCTCATCGGCGCGGTGCTGGTCCCAGGCGCGCGCGCCCCGAAATTGATTCGGCGCGACATGCTGCGGCGAATGCGCTCGGGAAGTGTCATGGTGGACATCGCCATCGACCAGGGCGGATGCGCCGAGACTTCGCGCCCCACAACCCACGATGAGCCGGTGTTCGTCGAGGAGGGCGTGACCCATTACTGTGTGGCGAACATGCCCGGCGCGTTTGCGCGCACGGCCACCCAGGCGCTGAACAACGCGACTTGCGGCTTTATCGAGTTGCTCGCGAATGCGGGACTGAAAGCGGCCTGCCAGCGCCAGCCAGCCCTGGTGGGCGGAATCAATGTGATGGGGGGACGCATAACCCATCGAGGCGTGGCCGAGGCGCACGGCCTGCCATTCTCCGAACCTGCGGTGTGAGTTCGGGCGCGGCGCGAATGCACCGCATGCCGGAGCTCAGTTGCCTCCGCGGTGGTGTTTTAGCATCCACTCGTACAGCGCGGGATCGTTATAGGCTTTGGTCCACGAGTCGTGGCCCGCCTCCGGGTCAATGGTGAGTTGGACGTCCCTGACTCCCGCCTTTTTGAGACCCTCGATCATTCGCTCCGATTCCGCCAGAGGCACCACTGGATCCCTGGCCCCATGAAACGCCCATACGCCCAGAGACCGGAGCGCTTCGCCCCGGTCATAGCTCGAGAGCAACAAGGTGATCATTTCTCCGCCGCCGCAGATTGGCGCGATCGCGGCGAATTTTTCCGGGTGCGACATTCCCAGACTCCAGGTGCCGTACCCGCCCATGCTCAGGCCGGTCAGGTAAAGGCGGTTGGTATCGACGGCGTGGCGGGCGATCACGTCATCCAAGAGGGCGAGCAGCACGTCATTGGACCAGCGCTGGCCGGCCGGGCATTGCGGGGTGACCAGAATGAACGGAAACTCGGGGTGGGACCTCACATACTTGGGCGGCCCGTGGGTGGCTGCTTTCCACACGTTAGTGCCGCGTTCCCCGGCGCCGTGCAGGAACAGGATGAGCGGCCAGCGTTTGGCGCCTTGGTCGCGGTATCCTTCCGGCAGAAACAGGAGGTAATCCACGTTGATATTCCGCGTTTGTTGGAAGCTGAATTCCATAGCCATCTGGTTGCTCGATGCGGCGGACAGCGTCAGGCTGGCGCTCAGGAGCAAGCCCGCCATGAGGGGTTTGATGAAGTTCATGATCACATTAGTTTAAGTTTAGGCAAATCCTGTGAGTCCACCAGTCCCACCGGTTCGCGCCGGCGATTCACCACGACCAGGTCGTCGATGTTGCGCTCGTCAAAAATCTTCAAGGCTTCAGCTGCAAGGGCGTCCTCGCGAATGCTTACCGGGTTGCGGGTCATGACCCCGCGGAGCGGCTGCTCCAGAAGATTTCCGTTGCCGGTCATGAGGCGGCGGAAATCACCGTCGGTGAAGATGCCGGTGAGTTTGCCGCGGTTATCGGTGATGCTGAGGCTGCCGGAACGCGCCTGCGTCATGAGCAGCAGGGCCTCCTTTACCGGAAGGCTCTCGCGCGCGATCGCGTTGCGCGGACCCGAGCGCATGATGTCACGCACGCGCGCGAGCATCGTGCGGCCGATGGCGCCTGACGGATGAAATCGGGCATAATCCTGCTTCTTGAAGCCACGCGCCTGGAGCACCGTCATCGCCAGCGCATCTCCCAGAACCAGCATGGCCGTGGTGCTCGAAGTCGGGGCGAGATTGAAGGGGCAGGCCTCGCGAGGCACCTGCGCGTTCAGCACCAGGTCGCAATGCCGCGCCAACGACGACTTCGCTCCGCCGGTGATGGCGATCAGGCGCACCGAAAAGCGCTTCAGGGCGGGCAGCAGATTTAACAACTCGTCCGATTCTCCGGAGTAACTCAGCGCCAGCACAACATCCCCGTCGGCCACAATGCCCAAGTCTCCGTGCAACGCATCCACTGTGTCCAGCGCCACACTGGTGGACCCGGTGCTGGTGAGCGTGGCGGAAATCTTGCGCCCGATGTGGCCGGACTTGCCGATGCCCACCACAATGATTTTGCCCCGCTGCCGCAGGCAGGCAATGATTGCCTCAACCGCCTGGTCGAACGAACCGTCCAGACGCGCGCGCACCGCTTTCAACGCGGCGATCTCGATCTCGAAAACTTTGCGGGCCTGGGTCAGTTGACTCACGCCGCGAGCATGGGGCAAAACATCCCCTGGCGCAAGCCGGGTCCCGCCCCAATCCTCGCCTAAGGATGAAGCAGCAGAAAAACTTTCAATGCGAAGTGAGCCAAGAAAATCCCCCGGAAGAAACCGGAATTTCCAACCGCTTGTTTTCCCCCAGTTTCATTCTGCCGCTGACATCCGCTGGCGCATCTGCTCCTGGCTGGTGATTTGGCGAAATCCAACCATTGCTTTTTTTCGGTTTTTGGTTTGAACTTTCATGGTGTGACTTCTGTTTTGTTTTCGTTGTTTAGCGTGGTGGTTACCACGCCGGGAGCCACTGTTCAATTTTCAACTGATTTCAGGATAACCTCGACGGCAACGGTAGAGCGAATAACGGTGAAGGTGGAGCGGGTGCGGCAAAAACTGGAGGCGATAAAGCCTGGGTGGCCCGTCAGAAAGCAGCGCAAAAAGCGCAGAAAATATGTCTAGCCATTCACGCTACACTACACTAGTGGCTGGAGACACATTTCGCTAGCCTCGCCGGACATGACCAAGCGAATCCTGTTTCTTGGCGGGAGCGGCAATATTTCGGC
>JBDHQH010000184.1:0-5114 GCA_039806935.1 Verrucomicrobiota bacterium | reverse complement strand
CTAACCAGGCGTACAGATGTTTCCTCGGCTGTCCGGCGCCGGGAGTGGCAGAGGCCCCGAATGGCGATTGGCCGGCGGCTTATTCCGCCAGGCCGCCGGTGAAGAGAGCGCGGTGGATGGGCGCCGGGTAAGGTTCGTTGGGCCGGGCGTTGTACCACAGAATCCGGTTTAGCTCGTCTTCCGGCGCGAGATCCCAATCGCTGAAGTTCATCCGGCTGGATTCTTTGGCAAACGGCGACTTCTTCGTGTTGCGGGCCAGCAGATCGACCCGCGCGGGAAGGGCGGTGTAGGGCGTCGGGTCGCAATTCGATTGGAAGCAGTTGTACATGGGCGTCGCGCCGGCGTCGAACTGCGTCAAGGGCGGCAGGCCAAGGATCAACTCCATCGTGCGCAGCATGCTGGCGGTGGTGTAAAGGGTGCTGTCCACGAATTGCCGTTTGCAGTACGGGCTGATGACCAGGCCCACCGTCCGGTGCGCATCCACATGGTCGGGCCCATTCTGGGTGTCATCTTCGATGACGAAGATGGCCATTTCTTTCCAAAAGCGGCTTTTGCTGGCGGCTTCGATCAGGCGTCCGAGCGCCAGGTCGTTGCTGCCGACGCAGGCCTCGGGCGTCGGTTCGCCCGGCTTGGTGCCGCGGGTGTGATTCTCGCCGAGCGACATAATGGTGAAGCGCGGCAGGATGCCCGCTTGCTCGGCTTTTTGCAGATCGGCGATCCAGTACTTGACGCGCTCGGTGTCCCGTCCTCGCGGCCATTGGCCGCGGCAGGCGGAGGGCACCCGGCGCGAACCCTCGCCGTAAGTCTTATAGCTGACCCCGTGGCGCTGGCAGAGATCCCACAAGTAACCATTGGCGGGCACCTCCATCTCCTGATTGCCGGGCAACAACCCGTGCCGGGAATAACGATGAATCCAGGAACGTTGATTGAAGTCAGTCGCCATCGCGGCGTCGCACCAGCTATGGCCATCCTGGCTGACCTCGCTGTTGCTGAAGAAGTTGTCAAACAGGACGTATTCCCGCGCCAGGGCGTGGTGGTTGGGAGTGACCTGCTCGCCGAAGATGGCCAGATGCGGGTCGCCGTTGCCGAGGGGGCGGCCTTGCGCGTCGGTTAGATCGCCGAGAATCTGATCGTACGTGCGATTCTCCTTGATGATGTAGAGAACGTATTTGATGGGGCAGGGATCCCCGGGACGTGAGGGAATGACGCTGTCACCCGCCAGAGGCGCCCGTTGCAGATACTCGGGCCGGTAAAGCGAGTTGCGGCGCACCTGGTCGGTGTAGCTGGACATTTGCGCGCTATCCGGCCGCCCGATGAAAGACACGCTGCCCTGAAAAATTCGGCCGCTGGCTTCGTAATTAATTCCTTTATAGCCCTTGCGGGGTGATTTGGTGAGCGGGGGCCAACTCGGGCGCGAGGCGAGCCCCTTGCCGTTGCCGACCAGCAGGAACCGGTTGTCGGGCGAAACCACCAGCGCCGAGGGATACCAGCCCACCGGGATAAAACCGTTCACGAGGGAAACCTTCTCGCCCCGGCTGGCGGCATCTTCCGACAACGAACCGGAAATATCCACCACCATGACGTTGTTCTGATCGGCATTCGCGACGAACAACGTCTTGCCATCGGGTGAAACGGCGACCGCGCAGGGCGTGCTGCCCTCGGGAGATTGCGGGTAGAGGGAGGTGCTGAGAATTTCCCGCGCCCCCTCGGCGAGGCGCCGCTTCGCGCTGGGCGCCGGCTCGGCTTTTTCCATGGCGCCGGTGGCGAGGACATGGACCGTGTTGTCGCCCGCGCAGGCGATGAAGAGCCTGCCGTCCGGGGCGAGAGCCATTTCCGTGGGGCGGATGCCGACGGGCACATCCCGGACGCGGCGGAGGGTTTTCGTGTCGATGATGCTCACGCTGCGGCCGCCCCAATTGCTGACGTAAAGATGGCGTCCGTCCGCGCCCATCAAACAAGAGTGCGGATGCTGTCCCGCGCCGATCACGGCTTCGACGCTCCAGGCGCCTGGCTGAACGACCCAGATTTCATGATTGGCTTCGTTGCAGACGTACAGCTTTCCGGTCGCGGGATGGAGCGCCAGGCCCGCCAAAAACACCGGGGCGCCCGTGGTCCGCAATTGGTTCGTCCGTTCCAACTCCGCCCCGTTTTTGTCGTATTTGAAGGAGTAGATGGCCCCCTTGGTGCCGCCGCTGACGTAGAATCGCCTCCCCTCCGGGCTGAAAGCCAGTCCATTGAAGGTCTCAGGCAATGGAATGAATTGGACCGTATGCGGGACGGCCAGGTTCACCAGGTTCACACCCACATTGTTGAAGCCGGCGCTGACGGCCACCACTCGCCGGCGATCGGGGGCGATCATCATTTTGAGCGGCAGATCGCTGATGGGGACGTGTTCGCCGGCGGGGGCCAGGCCCAGGCCGTTGAAGAGCAGATTGGCGTCCGGGGTCAGATTCGGGCGCTGGCGCACGGCGGCATCATCGACTGCTTCGGACGGGTGGCGGACGGCTGCGGCTTGCGCCGGGGCGGCAAACGGAAGTCCCGCAATCGCCAGGAGCGACAGGAAAACCTTCAACTTCATCTCTCTACAGACGCGGGGGTGGTCTGCGGTGTTACAGAAAAGCCCGCTCACGGCGATCCGAGGTTCCGCCTCTTTTTGTCGTCGAACTGCTTTGCCGGCTCGGGCATATTTTCCCGCATGTTTGGCCGCCATATTCTCGCCCTGATTGTGATCGCGCTAACGTTGGCCGGGACGACGGCTCGGGGGGGAGCCGACGCCGGGGCGGGCAATTATCTCATCGGGGTTTACTACTTCGCCGGGTGGTGGCCGAAGTCTCCGAACAAATGGGAGGCGGGCGGGCGGGACTGGCGGCTGGATTACCCTGAGCGCGTCCCCTTGCTGGGGGAGTATAATGATCAGGCGACCATGGATCGGGAAATTGCGGCGGCGGCCGCGCACGGGGTCGATTTTTTCCAGATTCTTTGGTACCCGGGCGGCGGGCCGCTGAACGAAGGGGCGCGTGCTTTCATGGCCTCGACCAACGCCTCGCGAATGCGATTTGCGCTGGAATTCGTGAACCATCCGCCCTTTGATCTTTCCACGGACGCGGCCTGGGAGGCGGGTTGTCGGGAGTGGTGCGCGGCGATGCGGCATCCGAGTTACCTGCGGTTGGAAGGCCGGCCGGTGTTTAAAATCCACGGTCTGGATTACTTTTACCGGCAAAATGCCGAGGATCCGGGCCGGGTCACGGCCCGGCTGGCGGTGTTGCGGCGGGTGGCCAGGGAGGATGGCCTCGCTGAACCGCTCATCTCCGGCGGGGTGATGCCCGGCGGAGTTCCCGCCCGGGAGCGCGCGGCTCCTTTTGATTTTCTGACCACGTACATGGATATGCCGGAGTTGCCGCAGCGATCCGAGGTCTATCCCTACGCGTTGCTCCTGCGGCATGCGGAGGCGGGCTGGCGTCGCTACGCGGAGCAGAGCTCCAAACCCTACGTGCCCTATCTTCCCGCCGGCTGGGATCCACGGCCCTGGCGCGATCCCCGGGCGGCGTTTGCCTTTCCCACCCGCCACGAATGGGTGGCGGCGCTCGAGCAAGCCAGAACGGCGCTGGACGAGCATCCCCGGCTGGGTATTCCAGGCAGGCATGGGCGGGCGAAAATGCTCCTGATTTACGCATGGAACGAGTTCGGCGAAGGGGGCATCGTGGCGCCGACGCGCGGCGAAAAAGAGATGAAGCTCGAGGCGTTGGAGCAGGTCTTCGGCCGCCGCCCGCCCCCGGCCGAGGAGGCCGCGCCGGATCGAAACTGGCGTTAACCGGAGCGTCGTGCGAAGCTCCCAACGGATGAAAATTGCAATTGGTTCCGACCATGCCGGGTTTGAATACAAAGAACGGATTCGCGCCGCCTTGAAAGAGCGCGGCATCGAGGTGCTGGATTGCGGAACCCACAGCAACAGTCCCGTGGATTATCCCCTGTTCATTCGGCCCGTGGCCGAGGCTGTGAGCCGGGGGGAGGCGGATCGAGGAATCGTGCTGGGCGGCTCGGGCAACGGGGAAGCCATGGTGGCCAACCGCGTTCGCGGAGTGCGTTGCGCGTTGTGCTGGAATGAAATCTCGGCCCGATTGGCGCGGCAGCATAATGACGCTAATGTGATTTCCCTCGGCCAACGGATGATGCCCCTTGAACTGGCTTTGGAGATCGTGCGCATTTGGCTGGAAACTCCTTTTGAAGGCGGGCGTCATCAGCGCCGCATCGAGCTGATCGACGCGGTGGGTTAAGCCCGCGCCCCCGGCTCGCTCCGTCAGGGGAATACCCGGCGGCCGGAGCATCGCCCTCGCCCGGCACGTTTGGCGCTGCCGGCATGCCCATTTATTCGCGGCCTGGCGCGCGATCACCACACGGCGCGAAGCGGCTCGAGGGCCGGCGCCGGTTGGGCGCGGATGATCGTGGTTCTTCAGTTGTTTCCGCTCAGCGCCATCGCCGGTGTGGCAACGCCGCCTGGTTCTTGCCGCGCCCGATCCAACCCGGAATCGCCGGAATCCGTGTGACTTGACGCGTCCCGGGCTGCCCCGTATCCTGCGCGCATGCTCGGTGAGACTTCCCGGCGGGTTCCCCCCGCAGGCGCGCCGCGCGCGCGGTTTGGCTGGTGGACGTTGCGTTGGTGCCTGATTTTTGCGGGGTTGGCGTGCGGAGCGCGCGCCCGCGCGACCATCATCATGAATCCCTGGATTCCAGCGTTCAAAGGGGTGAGCTATACCACGGCGGAGGCGGACACCAACGAGGTGCGCCAGCACAAGGTCTTCGCCTATCGGGTGGATTTGGCCGAGCCGGCCGTGGAGTTTTTCTCCACGCCCTCGAATGGCTCCGCCAGCCGCGAAACCTACGGGCAAACCACGACCACCTTTGTCAAGACCTACGGGGTCGCGGTGGGGATCAACGCCAATTTTTTCTCTCCGGTCACGACCATAGCCAACGATCCCCGGGATCTGAGCGGCCTGGCGATTTCGCGCGGGGAGATAGTGTCGCCTTACGAGAGCGGCCGCCCGCTCTCGTTGGTGATCACGCGGAGCAACCAGGCCAGCCTGGTCACCTCGAGTCTGGCCAGCTACGCGAATGTC